>JAMLGR010000021.1 GCA_023957775.1 Fimbriimonadaceae bacterium
TTCGCGCAGCTCATGGCCGCGGCCACGATCTTCACCCTCCCGATCATCGTGCTGTTCTTCTTCGCCCAGAAGACGTTCATTCAAGGGATTGCCACGACGGGCGGAAAGTAGGGGAGACGGGAATCGGGAGCCGGGAGTCGGGAATCGGTGCTGGGGAGTAGCTTGCGCGGATTCATCCGCGCTTTTGGTTCCGGCGAAGCCAGCCTTGGTGCTTTTGGGATCGTCGTAGAATCCCCTCATGCAGGAACTCATGGTCGGTTGGACGTTCCTCACCGGCGTGGAGCACGCCCTCCGTGACGACACGCTCTCGGACCGAGAGGCTCGTGAACTGCTGCGCGACTGCGCCGCGCTCGGCCAGCAGGGGTGGGCATTGGCGCACGCAGTGATCGACACGCTGCGCCTCGAAGCCGGCCAGAGGGTGGACCGTGAGCTTTCCCAACTTGAGATGGGCCCGTGGCTCGAAGGCATTGTGGATCAGATGGGGCGCTCGACGAGTCGCCACACTTTCGAAACGGTCCTCCACGATTCGTCGCGTGCGGTGGAAATGGATGCGACGCGTGTTGCGGCGGTCCTAATCATCCTCATGACGAACGCGCTCAAGTTCTCACCCTCGGGCCGAATTGGCATCGAAGTTCGGGGACGGGATGGGTGGAAGGAGTTCGAGGTGAGTGACGAGGGTCCCGGGATTCCGCCCGACGAGGCGGACAAGATATTCGACAAGGGCTTTCGAGGAGCGGCATGCTCAGATCTCTATGGGTCGGGGATGGGGCTGTACGTCGCCTCGCGGGTCACGAAGGAAGTGCTCGGCGGCGAACTCCGGCTGATGGATTCGCCAACCGGCGCGCGATTTGGTCTGCGAGTGCCGGTTTCGGTGACGCTGGAGGGAGGACGCGGAGCATGAAATGGATGATCCATCTGATCCTGATGACGCCATTTGCCGGGCTTTGTGCCGTTTGCCGCGCCGCAGTCGGGAAACTCACGGGACATCAGGTTCAACCCGCGGCGTCATCAAGACCAGATCCCTCTACGTCGCAGGGGATGACGGAAGCGGTAACCCTGTTCTGGCGGTGGGCGTACTCATGGGTGAACGGAGGAACCCCCATGTTCGCTTGGTCTGTGCTGTGTTTGATGGCCTTGGGGCAGCAACCGCCGCCCCCGCCCTACGTGCGCGTCGGCACTTACTCCCTCGGGGAGTTCACTCGGGCTTCGCTGGTCGGGGACGGCGTGCTCTACTACGTTCAGGGCGAGGTCTTGCGCGCCTTGGACCTCGCGACGGGGAAGCCGATCTGGCATCAAGCCCTCGTCGGGTCCGTGAAGCTCGCGACGGACGGCCACACGCTGTTCGCCTGCAGCGGAAGCTGGAACAACGATCCCGCATGGGTGTTCGCCCTCGATCCGAACACGGGCTCGATCCTGTGGAAGCTCCCGCGGAAGGGTCCTGCATCGCCGATGGCCGTTTCGGGTGACCGGCTGTTCCTCTCCATGGCGCAGGGAACCCTCTCGGCCTTGGACCTGAAGACGCGGCAAGCCGTGTGGCGGATCGACCTCCCTAGGCCGCCCAGACAGGCCTCAGACTCCAAAGAAGAGATCGCTATCACGGCACCGGGCCCGGTGAACGCGGTCACGGCCGAAAATGGGCGCGTGGTCGCGAACAGCGGATCGATCACCTCGTGTTTCGACGCGCGCACCGGCGCCTCGCTTTGGCAGGAGGGCGAATCGGCCTATTACGACGAACCGATCGTGACCGCGCGTGGTGTCGTGCTTGTCAAGGGTGGCAAAGCGTGCGTCGGCCGCGATCTAGCGTCGGGCAAGGTCCTCTGGCGGGTGGACCAGATGCTCGGCACTACAGTGAGTTCGCTCGAGGGGGCGTTCGCGATGCTCAGCCAGGGCAACTTGATCGGACTGGACCCGTCTTCGGGCAAGACGCTTTGGTCGCACGGACTGGGCTCTGGCCCGTTCACCGTGGGGCGACGATCCGACACGGTCCTTGGAGGCGTGCTGTTCGCGCGTGGTTGGGAGCGGATGATCGCCGTGGACGGTTTGGGAAAGGAGCTTTGGTCGTGCCCCGAGGATCAAGCTCTCGCGTCTCCGATCTGGACCGACGGCCGGCAGGTTGTTTGCTTCGACGGCCAGCGGTTGTTCCGCTACGTCCCGGGCACGCGGCCGGCGCTGCCCACCCAGCCGACCGCCCGAACGGAAGTTGCTGGGCGCCTCATTGCAAAGTTCGAGGACCTGGACGCCGAGGACTTGGCGCGGCTTGCGAGCCTCGGCGACGACGCCTTCGAACCGTTGCTCCGCGCATTCCTCGGGGCCGCCAAGGCTCAAGACTCCAGAGGTGCGTCCAGCGAGTCCTCGCGCTACGAATCGTTGGCTTCGGTGCTGAAGGCCACCGCCTCCAATCGGCGCGGCGACGATCTGCTCGCCGCGCTCGCCGCCTCCGGTCGGGGGAGTTCCGCCAAGCCGACATTGATCAGATTGCTCGCCCAGTTCGGCGACCCAGACAAGTACATCCCGTACCTTCTCAAGGAACTGGAGGTCCCCACTCCTGGATTCGAGTTCTACGACTCAAGCACCTATGTCTCGCGCATGATCGTGGCTCATTCGAACCATCCGTTGGCGGTTCGTTACATGATCGGGCAGCTCAAGGACCCAAAAGGCGACACCCAGCAGCGGTTCGATGCTTACGTGAACCTGGCGGCGTCGGGAAACGAGGAGGCCGTCGCGGCCGTGCTTGCGGAACGCTCCGAGCGAACTCTGCTCGCTCCGCTCGAAGAGCGCCTCGACCTGGCTCACGTCGGAGGGAGCACGAGGGATCAGGCGACATCGATCCTGCGCGCACAGAAGACCGATGCCAACGGGGTCACCTGGGGGCTGCTCAGCGTGGCCGTGCTTGGCAGCGACGGCGACCTCTGGCTCGTTCGCAAGGAGGGCGACGCCTGGACCCACCCTCGGTTCGCGGGAGTGAGTAGAGAGGCCCCGAGCAGTTGGGCGAATCCTCCGCCTCCGGTGCCGACATTCGCGGGCAAGACCGGAAAGGAGTTAGCGGACGGGGCCTGGTTCGACGCGCTCGTTGGCAATCCCGCGCTGGATTCGGACGCCGACGGCGACGGGTTGACCGACCTCGTGGAGGCGCGCCTGGGAACCGATCCCAAACGCGCGGACACCGACGGTGACGGAGACCCGGATGGGGTGGACCCTTGGCCCAATGCCCAGCGACGGCCCGAGTCCGATGCCGAGAAGGTGCTCGCGGCGGTCTTCGAGGCTCGTTACCACTTCTTCGGAGGGGACCAAGCGGGGATCTTCTTTGCACCTGCGGACATGGAGCCGTTCGAGATGGTCGGGTGGCGCGGACCAGTGATCTGGAAGGCGGATGCCCACGACTGGTCCACCCCGCTCGAGCAGTGCTACGAGCAGGGGGTCGCCTTTATCCGCTTCACGGGCGGCCGGGGCGGGGAGGACAAGCCATGGGAGGAGCAAATGATCACCTGGAACAAGGACCGCACCGAGGCCAGTACGCTGATCTCGACCTACTTCGGTGGCCTAAGCGGGACGGGCTACTCGGCGATCGTGCGCAAGATCGGTGATCGGTGGGTAGTCGTCTCGATGCGGATGGCCTACGTCTCCTAAGTCAACGGTGAACGAGCGTGGTCCGCGTTCAAGGCAGCCCGATGGATCATGTCGTGACGGTTGCAACGAACCGCAGATCCAAGAAGATCGAAGACCACGGCGGCAGCGGACCTGACGAGCTTTGGGCGGTTCAGACGATGATCGACGGATTGGTCCAAACCGCGACCGACTGGGAGAAAGTCAAGGGCTGAGGACGTGCCTGGGCGCGGCACTACCAGAAAGTCACCTCGAAGCCGGCGACGTTGATGAACCGATCCTTCGACTCGGGGGTTTTGTCCGGCAACACAGTCACGCGAATCGTGTGCAGGCCCGGGGGCAGGTCCCTGACGCTCCAATCGAACGGGGCTCCCCGTGTTGGCGCGTACTGGTCGACGACCGTAACCACCTTGCCGTCGATGCGCACCTCCGCGCGCCCGGCGTCGTCGTATTTCCACCCGAGCCAGCGCACCCCGGTGCCGTCGAACTTCGCCTCGCAACTGGCCCCAACCTCGTTGGAGAACCAAAACTGGCCGCCGTCGTTCCAACGGCCTGCCGTTTCCAGCCTGCGGAATCCGATGCGCTTGGGTAGCGAGGGGTCGAGGTAGAGAAAGTAATCCTCGCCCTCCTTGTAGGCGTAATACGGCCGTGCCAGCGTGCCCGGCTGAGACCGGAGCCTGAAGGAAAGCGCCTCCCCAGGCATCTTCTCGAAGTTCGCTGCAAGCTTGTCGAACTCGATGGCCCCTCCCGGATTGAACTCGGAACGGAACGCCATGGCGACCGGGCCGTAGGTAATCGCCGTTGGAAAGGTCTTCTTCGGGTCGATGGGCACCGATCGGAACTCCATGGGCAGCTCAAGTTCGAGGACTTCTCCCTTGCGCCAGCGCCGACTCACGCGCATCCAGTTCTTGCCGGCGTCGACAAGCGCCAACGGCTTGCCGTTCAACTTCGCCGTCATGGGTCCAGAAAGCCACCCCGGGCGCCGGAAGCTCAGAGCCATGGCCTCGCCGGGGGCCTCCTCGAAGGTCAGCGTGGTGCTCGGCGCCTCGGGAAAGCGCGTCGATTGCCGAAGCCGCACCGCACCGCCGTACGAATTGAACGTCAGGGTCGAGGGCACGAACAGGTTCACGCGCACACCGCCCCCCCTTTCTCGGAAATAGATGAGTTCCGGAAGGACCGCCACCGCCATGGGGCGCGTGCCTGTACAGCAGGTCCATTGGCCGTCGTTCACCTTCTGCCCCCCGAACGGGTTGTAGTCGGAGTTGTACATCACGCCCCCCGACGCACTCATCGGGATCGTCGCCGCGATTCCGTTGATGGCCAACCTCTCGACCCAATCGCCGTAGCGCGCGTCGCCGGTGATCAGGATCAAGAGCCGACACAGCTTGAAGGCGGCCCAAGAGCCGCACTGAGTCTCAAACGTGGGCGTGGTCGTCTCAAGGCGGTGGACCACCTCGTCGCGGAGCGCCAGCCGCTCGTCCGGCCCGTAGCCTCCGGTGGCAAAACACTGCTGGGTCTGCAGGAAGTCGTAGCCGCGGGTCACGGTGTCGAGATAGTGCTTCTCGCCGGTGGCCAGGTAGGCGCGCGCCGCCCCCGCAAGAGTGTTGACGTGGCTGTAGGCATGGTACGCCGTCGGCAGCGACTCCGTGCCAGGTCCTTGTCCTTTGAAGAGGGGGGCGCCCTTGGCGAGCCGATCCCAGAACGCCGTGTACTCCCAAACCTTGGCGAAGTCGCCGTATTTGTGCTCGCGGGTCAGGAAGTAGGCGCGGTAGAGGTTCTCGCTGAGCGTGTACCACTCCGTCGATCCTTGCCACACGTTGAGCGCATACGCGTTTGTGCGATCGAGGTTTTTGATCGCCCAGTCCGTGATGCGCGAAAGGTGCGCCTCGACGCCCTCGCTCTCGCAATAGACCGCCATGTCCACAAGCGCGCCCACCATCTTGTCGAACGTGTAGTGCGGCGCGTTGGGCTTGGTCGAGTAGTAGAAGAACCCGTCGGGCGCGATGCACTTGGCCCAGTTCGCCTCGAGCACCTCCGCCTTGGCCTTGCACGCGGGATCGCGGGTGGTCGCGTACATGCGCGCAAGCCCAGAGAGAATCTGGCCGAACGCGTTGAAGGCGTCGTCCGAATACCAACCTCCCAACTCGCGCCCCGGTGCGGGCAGCCCGGCCCTCCGCCTGAAGCCGAGCAGCAGATCGTCGTTGGGGATCCGCAGGTAGAACTCCTTGGCCTCGTCGAGCTGCGTCCTGAGCATTCCGGATTCGAGCGTGATGTCCTCGGGCTCGAACTCCCTAAGGCGTGGGTTGGGACCCATCGGCTCGAGGATCGAGATGCTGGTCCAACCTTGCGCAGGCTGTCCGACGGCAACCAAGTCCGACGCGAAGAGAACGTCCGGCCTGCTCTGGCCTTCGGCGACCTCGATCGTCCAGCCGTGGAAGGGGAGGTTGTCTCGGCCGCTCCACCAGTGGAGCGACGTCGGACCAAACCAGGACTTGTCTTCTCCAGCCGTCCAGTACCTGCCATCCAAGGTCGCTCGCACAGCCTCGACGGTCGCGCGGAAGTCAGCCTTGGCGGAATAGCAGCGTTGTCGACGCGGGGGCCCGCCGCCCAAGTTGTCGACGACGACTTCGGGCACCTCAAGCCGCTGGAATCCCTTGAGGAAGCTCTCGTCCAACGCGGGACGCTGGGCTCGAGACGGAACGGCGATCAGCGACAGGAGCAACGCCAAGGGGAGACCGAGAGCCCGTGTTGCAGGCATGGCTCACTTCAGTTCGCCGCGGAGGGCGTCTTTCCCTTTTCAACTCTCCGCAGGGCGATTATGCCCGAGGGCAACGGCGTGCGCCAATCACGGAAAATCCGACGGCACCGCGCCGACGCTCGCGACGAACTCGTCCCAGAGCGCCTGGGCGTCCTTGCCCGTGAGCTTATGGAACAACGGCATTGGGTCGTCGCCATGGCGGAGTGCCCGGTCCAACGCCGGCCCCAGACCCATGTCGTACTGGCGCGACACCCAGGCGAGCCAGTAGGCGGTGGTTCGGTAGCTGTCGGTGTACTTGTTGCGGGTTGCATCGATGCGCGGCCGTTTAGCCTCCGGCTCGTAGCGCCACCAGCGCACGTAGTCGGCGATGCCCTCGACGAGCCAGCCGGGCTTGGGGCCCCTTCCCGGGTAGGACTGCACGACGTGCGTCAACTCGTGGACGACCATCCCGAGATCGTCCGGATGGGCGGTGATCCACTCGCCGTTGATGGTGATCGTATTGCCCGACGTGTAAGCCGGCGCCGAGATCTTCTTCTTGATGACAAGCCGTATCTGCGACGGGGCCTTGTAATCCTCGGTGGCGAGCAGGGAGCACACCGTCGGGAACCACGACTCGACGAGCCCCTTGGCCGCCTCGCCCCACGCCTGACCCTCGGGGAAGTCGGACGCATCGACCGACACGGGAGGGCACTCCAGCCGCGGCGCCAAGGGATAGATGTGCTTTTGGAGCGGCTGTTGTGCCCCTAGGAGAGCCGCGCTCAAGAGGAGTGCGATGCATGCTGTCTGTTTCATCCAACCGTTGCTCGTTTCGCGAGTCATTTGTTCACCTCGTCCTTTGGCACGCCCGACAAGCGGGCGTGGCACCCGGTATCCACCCGGTATCCACCCGGTACCGGTCCGACCCATCGCCATTCTGATCGCAATCTGGCCTGGCCTCAATTCCATCCCCCATCGATTCGTGCCCGGGTCTCCGCCCAAGGCCGCACGCCGCTTGCCGCATCGCGCGATTCCACCGAGCACGCCCCGACGGCGCACCCGGCCTCCAAACATGCCTCGAGACCAAACCCGCGCACCCAACCCATCAGGAAGCCGGCGATGGTGGCGTCCCCCGCGCCCGTGGTCCCCACGGCCTCCACCGAGAAGCACGGGTGCTCTGCGGTCCGGTTCGCCCAGGAGGCCGCGTTCGAAAGTCCGGGAATCGTCGAGAGCCGGTCCTCGCCGGCGGTCCAGGCGGCCAGGCCTCGGGTCCCCCGCTTCACCACGACGATGCCCGCGCCCATCTCGAGGCACCGCTCGGCGCACTCCTCGGCGGGTCGCCCGAGCATGAACGCCAACTCCCCGTCGCTGGGGAAGAAGAGGTCCACAAGGGGCAGCACGCGTTCGAGGATCCGCCCCCAGGGCGCCTTCCCAGAAGGGGAGGCCGGATCGGGCAGGCTCATGTCCAGCGAGACCGCCGCCCCCGCGCGCCGAGCCTTGGCAAGCAGCGACTCCAACTCCCCGCCCTCGTCGGCGTACATCCGGGCCATGAGCGGCGGGTAGCCGAAGTGCAGCACCTTCGCCCCCTCCAAATGGGCGTCATCGAGGTCGCTCGCCGAAAACGTGTCGTTCTCGCCCGGCATGTGCAAGAACGTGCGGTCCCGGCCGGGCGGGCTGATCACGATCGAGTAGGAGGTCACACCGCCGGCGGTGGCCGCCAAGCCGCGTGTCAAAGAAGGCGACTCGGCGGCCAGCAGCTCGGCGACCACCCTTCCAAACGGGTCGTCGCCGATCTTCCCGACTAGGTCGACCGACACCCCGAGTCGGTGAAGGGCCCGGCCCACGTTCGGCACGCAACCGCCGGTGGCCAGGTCGGCGGCCCCGACCTCGATCAGGGCGCCGGGCCGCAGCTCGGCGTCCCTGAGGAAGTGCGGAATCACGTCGAGACAGATGTGGCCGGCGACGACGATCTCCGCCATCACCCGACCTCGACCGTCCGCCCGGTGCGCTGCGACTCCAAGGCCGCGGTGAAGAGTCGGTGGCTCGCCAGCGCCTCCTCCGGAGTCGCGCAGGGAAACGCGGGGCGGTTCCCAGCCAGCTCCTCGAGGTACGCGGCCCACATCTGCAGGATCGCATCGGTGAACCCGAACTCGAAGATGCTGCCCGTGATCGTCTGGGTCGCTCCCGCATAGCCCAGATCCTCCTCGCGCCACGCCTGCGGACCGCCGGGCTCGTAGGGCATCGTGCGGAGCGTCTTGGGATGGCGCGTGGAGAACTCGGCGCTGTTCTTCGTCCCGAGAATGCGCAGACTCCAGGTGTTGGTGTCGCCCGGTGAGATGCGTTTGGTTTCGAAGATCATCGGGAATCCCTCGGTGCTTTCGCACGCAAGGATCGCGTTGTCCCACGTCTCGCACGGTGCCGTGCCACCGTGCCCGTCGGGACGGGTCTCCACCACGTTGCTCAGCAGCGCGCGCACGTTCTTGGCGCGGAATCCCAACCGCAACGGAAGGTGGAGCACGTGCAATCCGAGGTCGCCCATGCAGCCGTACTCGCCGTTGGTCGCGATGCGGCGTTTCCAATTGATCGCCTTGTTCGGGTCGAGGTCGCTGCTGTGGCAGAACCCCGCCCGCACCTCGAGGATGCGGCCGAATGCGCCCTCTGACGCCATCTTCGCGATGCGCTGCGCACCGGGGAAGTAGGGAAACTCGCTCGAACAGCGCACCAGCAACTCGGGCTTGGCGTCCACGGCCGCGGAGATGCGCTCGGCCGCGGGAAGGTCGATGCCGAAAGGCTTCTCGGCGAACAGGTGCTTTCCCGCCGCGAGGGTGGCCGTGTAAAGCTCCTCGTGCCGGTGGTGGGGCACGGCGCAGTACACCGCCTCCACCGCGGGGTCGGCCAGAAGCTCGGAGTATCGGGTGGTTTGGAGGGGGACCTCGAAATGCGCACCGAACCACTCCATGGCTGCGGGGTCCGCATCGCAGACGGCCACGATTTCGGGCTTGGCGGAAACGCCCTCGAGATGGCACCACCGCGCCGCGGCGCTGGCGAACTCCCGACCCATCAGCCCACACCCGACAACCCCGAAACGGACGGTTCTCATGGCGTGAGGAGGGCGTGGGCGGCTTCGGGCGTGGCCCCTTCGTGGACGATGGCCATGAGCGCCCGGGTCATGCGCGCGGGACTCTCGTGCTGAATCACGTTGCGGCCGTAGACGATGCCCCTTGCGCCCTGCTGCATGAGATCGTACGTGCGCTCAAGGATCGTTGCGTCGGGCGCCCGTCCGCCGCCGCGCACGAGCACCGGAATCTCTCCCGCGATTTGGACGACGCGGTGGTACTCGGCCACGTCGTCGGTCGGGTCGGCCTTGATGACGTCGGCGCCCAGCTCAACGGCTTGGCGCACGAGCGGCAGGATCTTGTCGATGTTCCCATCGACCATGTAGCCACCGGAAGCCGTGTTGTCCCGCATCACCAGCGGCTCGACCATCAGCGGCATGCCCCACCGCTCGCACGCGGGTTTGAGGCGGCATACATTGGCCACGCACTGCTCGTGCAGTCCCGGTTGGTCCGGCAGGCGCAGAAGATTCACCACGACGCACACGGCGTCGAGCCGCAGGGCTTGCTCAACCGCATCGTCGATCAGGCGGCTGAAGAGGCGGGAGGGGAGGGCGTTCCCGTAGACGTTCGCCACGTCGGTCCGCAAGACCAGTGCGGGCTTGCGGGGGCCGGCGATCGACTGGAGCACGGGGGCGGTTCCGGGCGGAAGTTGGATCGCGTCGGGCCCGGCTTGGACGACCGTTCCGACGGCCAATCGGATGTCCTCGATGCCCCCCAGGAAGGAGCGCTCGTTGAAGAACCCGTGGTCGATCGCCACGTCGAAGCAGTGGCCGTCGGCGGCAAAGAGTCGGTTCAAGCGAGCGGTCGTGGACACCTTGGCCGAACTTACCCGTTTGCCGTGCGGCGCCCATGAAAAAAAGGGTGGACGCCATGGTCCACCCTTTCCAATTCGTTCAGGGCAGGGCCCGACCCGAGGGCCGGGCACCTGCGTGCGTCCCTACCGACCAAAACTTGCGCCTGCGGGAGAACGCGTGTGGCGTCCCTCGCCGACCTCCTCGATCAACTTGTCCGCAAATGCGGGGATGTCGTCGGGCTTCCGGCTTGTGACGATGCCGCGGTCGGTGACCACCGCCTCGTCTTTCCAGTGGGCGCCGGCATTCTTCAAATCGGTCTTGATCGAGGCGTAGCTCGTCACGTTGCGGCCCTGGAGCGCGTCGGCTTCGGCCAGCATCCACGGTCCGTGGCAGATGGCGCCGATCGGCCGACCGGACTCCACGAAGCCCTTGACGAACCGCACTGCCTTGTCGCTCATACGGAGCCGGTCGGGGTTCGCCACGCCGCCGGGAATCATCAGCGCGTCGAAATCTTCGGCGCGGCACTGATCCACGGTCTTGTCGACGTGCGCCTGTTTGCCCCAGCCGTCGCCCTTCCAACTCTTGATGTCGCCGGTCTCCAAAGACACGATGGTCGTGGTCGCACCCGCGTCCTCGAGCCTCTTCTTCGTGTCGAAAAGCTCCGATTCCTCAAACCCGTTGGTCGCGAGAATGGCGATCTTCTTTCCTTCAATCTTCTTGTTCATTGGTACCTCCCTTGGATGATTGGAACTAGCGTTGCAACTCAAGCTCTCTTAACTCCTTCTACGTCAAAGGTACTGGAGGTTCTTCGATTCTTGTGGAATCATTACGGTGCGTCCTTCCGCAACCCCCGCGCGCGAGAACGCCTTCGGTCGCATAATGCAATTGATGCGGACACGTCTCACGGTCCTGGGCGCGTTAGCCACGCTGCTGGCCGCGCTGATCGCTTTGGCTTCGCTCGTCTTCGGCGTTGCGGGCGCATTGGGCAAAGGGGGTGAGGTCAATCACACGACCGCGATTCCCAACCTGCTCACTGGTATCGTGTGCGCGCTGGCGGTGGCCGCGTTCCTGAGACGGCGCCGAGAGTGGTTTGGACTCGCGCTTGCGGGGGCGGTCGGCCACTTCGCGGGTCATGCGATGCTGCTTTCCCGCCTGGGAGATCGGGGCGGAGTGAATGCCGGGCGCCTCGCGGGGCTGTTCGCCGTGCCGATCCTGTGGCTGGTCGCGGTTCTCATCATGCGCCAGTCCCGGGAGGCCGTGAGCCAACCATGAAGATCCAAACCAAGCCGTTCCGCATCGGCGAAGGTGAGTCCGTGGATTTGGGGAAGTGCCCGACCCGCGTCAAGCCGTTCTACAAGTCGAAGGGCGACTACAAGGACCTCCTCGAGAAGCACATCGAGAAGCTGAGCGCGCTGCAGAACCTTCAATACGCCCACAACCAGTACGCCCTCCTGGTGATCTTCCAAGCGATGGATGCCGCAGGGAAGGACGGCGCGATCAAGCACGTGATGTCCGGCGTGAACCCCCAGGGTTGCCAGGTCTTCAGCTTCAAGCATCCGAGCGCCCAGGAGCTCGACCACGACTTCCTTTGGAGGACGACCCGGTGCCTTCCAGAACGCGGCCGCATCGGGATCTTCAACCGCTCGTACTACGAGGAGGTGCTCGTGGTGCGCGTCCATCCGGAGATTCTCCAAGGGCAGGGGTTGCCGAAGGAGGATCTCGAAGACCCCGAGATCTGGGACCATCGGATGCGATCGATGGTGGACCTCGAGAAGCACTTGAACCGCAACGGCACCAAGGTGGTGAAGTTTTTCCTCCACGTTTCGAAGGAGGAGCAGCGCAGGCGCTTCCTCGCGCGCATCGAAGATCCTGAGAAGAACTGGAAGTTCAGCCCAGGCGACCTGGCCGAGCGCGCCCACTGGAACGAGTACATGGCCGCCTACGAGGCGTGCCTCGGCGCGACGAGCACGAACCACGCCCCCTGGTACGCGGTTCCCGCCGACGACAAGTACAACGCCCGCCTCATCGTGTCCCAGGTGATTGTGGAGACGCTGGAGGGTCTGAAGATGACCTATCCCGAAGCCGAAGCGCACGGAGACGAGTTGGCCGCGTGCCGCCAACAACTGGAAGCGGAAGCAAAATAGCCGTTCGTCTATCGTCCTTCGTTGGTCGTTTGTCGTCCCCTCTCCCCGACAAACGACAAACGATCAACGACCAACGATCACTCCGTCCGCGCGTCCTTCAGGAACTTGGCGTGCCAGTCGAGGAACAGCCGGTTCCGGCCGCCGAAATGGACGGATTTGCCCTTCAAGTCGGCTGGCACCGACGGGATGGTGCGGGGGAAGTAGGCGTCCACGGCCATCTCGACGTCCGAGACGCCTTGGGGCGAGCCCACCTGGGGATTGCCCGCGAGCTGGAGATCGCGAACGGCCTGCTCCTCCGACTTGCCCCAGAGATTGTCGAGGGGCACGGGGTCGTCGGGTCGGTCGAAGCGCCACATCCAGAAGTTGCTCTTCCAACGGCGGCCGGCGACGTCGAACTCCTGCACGACTTGGGGCACGCGGCCGAGCGCGGAGGCTTCGGTTCCTGGACAAACGAGGATCTCGAAGTTCTTCAGGTAGATGCCCACTGTGGGCCCAAGCCAACCCGTGCGCGGATCGGAGGGAGGCCACGTAGTCCATGGTTTGTACCCGCCGGGCAGCGAGGATTTGAGGTCTCGGCGATCGGGGAGACGGTCGTCCCAGTCGCCCATGTACATCATCATCGCCGCCCCGAGCTGGCGGAAGTTGCTGATGCACGCGATCTGCTTGGCCTTGGCCTTCGCCTGCGAGAAGACGGGGAAGAGGATGGCCGCGAGGATGGCGATGATCGCGATCACCACCAAGAGCTCGATCAGGGTAAACCCCGCGGGCACAGGCGTCTCGCCTGCCTTTCGCGAGCTTGCCGTGGGGCTTGAGGGCCTTGGGGAAGTACTCACCTCGCGCCCCCGTGGGCAGGCCACGCGCTGTTCAACGGATAGACCTTGACTTCGCCGGTCCATGCGCCTGTTCGCTCCACCCGCAACCCGCGGGGGCCGTCGACCGGCAGCGCGAAGATCGGCATCGACACCGCTCCTTCTTGCGCGAAGATCTCGAGCGAGGCGCGGTCCACCAGCACCCGCAGCCGCAAGCGCCCTTCGACAGGTGCGACCCGCACGGACCTGTCGAGGCACTTCAAATCGTGCGATGGGGCATCGTAGGTGATGCGCTGGCCGTTGGCGACGAGGGCGAGCGTTCCCGTGGGCGGGACCTCCAGTGAGACCGTCGCGTCGATCAGGCCGCTCTCGACCGGAAACCAACCGGACCCCTGCTCCTTCACCAGGGGGCCATGCAGCCGTGCGAGCTCGGAAACCGGGTGGATGCGCAGCCTCGGGCCGTCTGGCGTGGACACCAGCGTCAACTCGGTGGGAATCCCCAATTCCTGGTTCCATGCGGTCCCCGGGAAGTTCGCATTGTTGTGCCACGCGATCTGCACGCGTCGGCCATTGGGGTCGTTGAAGTAGGTCTGCGCCGCGTAGCCCGTGTTGCCGAAGTTCGTGGGAATCGACTCGGTCTCGGGAGTAAAGGTCGTCCCGTCGAACGAGCCGACCCGGTAGCGGCCGCTGCCGCCCCAAAAAACCCACTTCATGCGCCCGCGATCACCGACGACCGGCAGTTCGAAGAAGTCGGGGCATTCGCTCGCCCCCGGCATCTCCACCGTCGAAAGGCGGGTCCACGCGCGAAGGTCTTTGGATCCGAGGAGCGCGTAGCGGTTGCCGTCGAGGAATAGCGCCATGACCCACTTGCCCGTGGGCTCGTGCCAGAGCACCTTGGGGTCGCGGTTCTCCGCCTCGAGGTGGCCGAGCACGGGGTTGTCCGGGAGTTTCGCAAAGATGCGCCCATCGGTCGAACTGGCGAGGCACTGCGTGAACGGCTGGCCCTTCGAGGCCTCGTTGGTGCCGCCCGCGGCCGTGTAGATGCACACCAGGGCCGGTTTGCCGACGGTGCCGAGCCCGCTTGTGTTGGCGACATCCACGACCGCCGATCCGGAGAAGATCGTGCCGAGGCGGTCGGGTTCAATCGCGTGGTCGATCTGCCTCCAGTGCACGAGGTCGGGGCTCACCGCATGGCCCCACGTCATGTTCCCCCACTGCGTGCCGAACGGGTTGTGCTGGAAGAACAGGTGGTACTCGCCGCCGAAGAACACGAGCCCGTTCGGGTCGTTCAGCCATCCCGCCTTGGCCGTGAAGTGGAACTGCGGCCGAAGCGGCTCTTCGTAAGGCGTGCTCTGAATCATGAGCGGAAGCGCAAGCGCAGCCAGGAGCATTGATCAGAAGGATAGCAGTCTGGGACTGCGCGGATACAAAGCTATCGCAAGGGGCCGTGGGTGCCAGACGGGTGCCACGCCCGCTTGGCGGGCGTGCGGAGGCCGGCAGCTCCACCTGGAACTCACGCCCGTCCAGCGGGCGTGGCAGTGCGCGCGAGAGCGCGCGCAACCAGCGAGGTGGAAGTCCTCGTCCGCTCTGCGCAACGGAGCGGTAGTTGAACATAACTGCGTCGCCGCGAGGCGGGGTGGAGAGCAATGGGAAACGAACGACCAGTCCGTAGGATGACGAACTCGATTCGGCATGGCGAAACCGGCGAGCCTGCTGCCAAGAGGCGAAGCCCGAACTCCCCGCTGTCGGGGATGGCTTCCGGCGTTGAGGTTGCGTGTCAAAGCGTCCGGAAGGGATCGCGGTGTGGTTGGAGACGGAACGGTCGGAAGGTCGCGCGCGTGAATCGTGGAGATCTGGAGAGGCGTCGGGGCGTAGGCCCGCCGCCGCAAGGCAAATGGGTAATGATCGCTCCCTCTCCAGAAGTCAGAGCGCCCATAGTAGCGTCGAAGCCCGGCAACGCGGGCGGAGCAAAGGGGCGCAGGAAGGTGGATGCGTGATGGAGGAACCGACGGAACGCCAGCCGGCGTCAGTGTCCGCGAGGACTAAGCAAGCCGGCGAGGTCCGAAGCCGCTGGGCGTGGACCGAGCCGACGGTTTGGACGGACCGCATGTTGGAAGCCCTGGAAGACGGGGTGAAAGGCGGCAGGTGGTACAGCCTGCACGACAAGGCGTTCAGCGTCCGCGCTCTGGAGGCGGCCTTTGCCAAGGTGAAAGCCAACAAGGGCGCTCCCGGCGTGGACAACTGGACGATCTCGCGTTTCGAGGCGAACCTGGCAGCGGAGATATCCCGCCTGTCGAAGGCCCTGTTGGACGGGTCCTACCGTCCGCAGGCCGTGAAACGGGTGTGGATCGCCAAACCGGGGTCTTCGGAGAAGCGTCCGCTGGGGATACCGACGGTGCGCGACCGGGTGGTGCAAACCGCTCTTCGCAACGCGTTGGAGCCGATCTTTGAAAGAGAGTTCGAAGACGGGAGCTACGGCTTTCGTCCCGGACGCTCGTGCCACCAGGCCCTGAAAAGGGTGTGGGGGAATCTCAAGAACGGCTCGGTCTACGTGGCGGACGCGGACCTGAAGAACTTCTTCGACACGATTCCCCACGAGCTGATGCTCACGGGTCTAAAGGAGAAGGTCTCGGACGGGAAGATACTGGCGCTGGTGAAGCTGTATCTGGCGCAGGGTGTGATGGGAGAAGATCTGGAACCGGGCGAGGAGGGAACTCCCCAAGGTTCGGTCATCAGTCCTCTTCTTGCCAACATCGCCCTGCACGGGCTGGACTTCATGGCGCGCGCGCGCGGCATCGAGCTCGTTCGCTACGCGGACGACTTCGTGGCCCTTTGCGGCACTCGGGAGGGGGCGGCGTCGGCTCTGGCGGCGGTGGAGGACTGGACCAGTCGGAACGGTCTGAAGCTGCACCCGGAGAAGACGCGCCTCGTGGATTACGGCTCGGGGGAGAGTTTCGAGTTTCTAGGCTACAAGTTCAAGAAGGGCAGGGCCTTTCCGCGACAGAAGAGCCTTAAGAAGCTGCGGGACAACATCCGCGCCCGGACTCCGCGCAATTCGGGACGCAGCCTTGAGGCGACCGTCTCCGATCTCAACCGGGTGCTTCAGGGCTGGTACCGCTATTTCCGGCACAGCTACCCGACGGCGTTCCCAGCCGTGGACCAGTTCGTGCGCCAGCGCCTCAGAGCGATTCTGAAAAAGCGCAAAGGGCGCGGACGGGTTCCACGCGGCAACGACTTCCAACGCTGGCCGAACGCCTACTTTCACGGTTTGGGTCTGTTCTCGACGGTGCAGGCCCACGCCGCCGACCAATCCTCTCGCAGGTGAACCACCAACCGGAGAGCCGGATGCGGGAAATCCGCACGTCCGGTTCGGAGGGAGGGGGGGAGTGTAACGGCTCTCTCCCTACCCCTATCCTGATGGGCACCCGATGGGCACCCGATGGGCACCCGGGTACCAGGAGCCCTGTACCGCAGATTTGGAACGGTTTCCCAATCCGCTCAATCCCATGGGTTACCTGCGGCTGGCCGTTTGGATCCTGTCCCCGATCTGGATCGCATCCAAGACCTCCATGCCCTGCGTGACCTTCCCCAGCACGGCGTAGGAGTGCCACAGGTACAGCCGGTCCTGCTTGATCACGAAGAGCTGCGAGTCGCCTCCTACCTGAAGGCCCGTCGAGGCGATGCCGACGACGCCGCGATGAAAGTCCACGTCGCTCGCTTCGAACGGAAGCTGCTTGCCCGACTCCCCGTCCCCCAACTTGGGGTTCAAGACCATTTTGCCGTCCTCCCCCTTGATTAGAAAGGGCTCGAGCGTCTTCGAGCCCGGGTCGCCCCACTGCGTGACCCAGTACTCCACGCGGTGGATGCGCTGGCGGTCGTAGAACCCGCGCTTCGCCAAATCGAGGATGTGGGCCACGGTTTTCGGGGAGTGCGCGGGGTCCGTGGTGACCACGAACGACTTGCCGGACGCCATCGTGAACTCGATGCGCGGGCCGGACGGCTGATACCCGCCTTGGATCCCGACAACGAGCGCGGCCAACAACGTTTGCAACATGGCTACGGGTTCTTCGCGCGCGTCCGGTATCCTTCCGTCTTTGGGGGTTGAACCGATGTCACGAATTCAAGAACTCGACGCCATCGTGGCTCGCCACGATTTGAACACGCACCCGTTCTACCAGGAGTGGGTCATGGGCACGCTTCCCATGGAGAAGCTGCAGGACTACGCCGCCGAATACGGCCGGTTCGTGGGAACCATCGCCAAGGGGTGGGACACGATCGGCGAGGCAGGCTACGCGGAAGAGGAGCGCGTGCACGAGCGGCTGTGGGACGACTTCAAAGGCGCGATCGGCGCCGGCGCGCCCTCGGGACGCGGCCACACCGAAGCGCTGGTGACCGCCGCGGACAGCCTCTTCTCGTACCGACCCGAGGCTGTGGGGGCCCTGTACGCCTTTGAAGCCCAGCAGCCCATCACCTCGAGGAGCAAACTCGACGGCCTGAACGCCCATTACGAGGTCTCCGAGGCTGGCAAGGAGTACTTCGTGGTCCACGCCGACGACGTGCACGAGGTGGAGAACCTGAAGCGCCGCGTCGAAGCCATGAGCGACGAGGAGTTCGCCCGCGCGAAATCCGCGTGCTCCGTGGTGTGCGCCGCCATGTGGTCCGCGCTGGACGGCGTCTACCACCGCGCCTAGACTGGTTTGTGGTTTGTGGTTGGTGGGCGAGGGGGACAAACCACAAACCACAAACCCTACGCAGTTGTACGGGGATTCCGGGGTTTTTTGGCGAACGTGGAAAAACCCCGTTGAGTATCCGGGAGGCGAACACCGAAGATTCTCTTGTCTGGCGCGGAAGGATCCGCGCGTCTGAGACAGGAGGTTTCGAATGCCGGTCTTTGCCTACACTGCCATCGATTCAAGCGGCCGCACGGTTCGCTCCGTGACGGAGGCTGACGACGAGCAGTTGGTCTTGGCGAAGCTTCGCGACCAAGGGCTCCACTGCACGGAGATCAAGCGCTCCGGCAGCTCGATGAAGAAGAGCTCCTTCGGCAAGAAGAAGCTGAAGGTCAAAAGCCTCGTCGTGTTCTCGCGCCAGTTCGCGACCATGATCGACGCGGGCATCCCGATCCTCCGGTGTCTCGACATCCTCGTCGGGCAGATGAAGGACCCGGTGATGCGCGAAACGGTCGGCGCCGTCGCCGTCGATGTGAAGGGCGGCCTGTCGCTCAACGAAGCGCTGGGCAAGCACCCGCACGTCTTCAACAAGCTCTATGTGAACATGATCCGCGCCGCCGAACTCGGCGGCATCCTCGACCAGATCCTCGACCGGCTCGCCGGGTTCCTCGAGTACGAGGCCGAGATTCGCGGAAAGATCAAGGGCGCGATGATGTACCCCGTCATGGTGCTCTGCTTCTCGGTGCTGATGCTCTTCGTGCTGTTCAGCTTCGTGCTTCCCAAGTTCAAGGAGATCTTCACCGGCATGAACGTGGAGATGCCGCCGATGACGGCCGCCCTCTTCTCGTTCGGCGACTTCATGCAGAAGTCGTGGTGGGTCGTGATCCTGCTCGCTGTCGGAAGCTTCTTCGGGCTCAAGATGTGGGGCAAGACGCCTCAGGGCCGGTATCAGCTCGACTTCCTGAAACTGCGGCTGCCGATCGTGGGCGAGCTGGCGCTCAAGATGAGCGTCGCCCGGTTCACCCGTACGTTCGGCACGCTCATCAGCAGCGGCGTCCCCATGCTGCGCAGCCTGGAGATCGTGGGAGAGACCTTGGGCAACGTCGTGTTGACCAAGGCGATCGACGACACGCGCACCAGCATCCGCGAAGGGCAGAAGCTCTCCGCGCCGCTGGCCGCCTCCGGCCTGTTCCCCAACATGGTCACGACCATGATCGACGTCGGCGAGGAATCCGGACGCCTCTCGGAGATGCTGGTCAAGATCGGCGACTTCTACGACCAGGAAGTCGAGTCGACGGTCAAGGGCCTCACGTCGATGATCGAGCCCATGCTGATCATCTTTATGGGTGTGATCGTCGGCTTTATCGCCATCTCGGTCATGACGCCGATCTTCAAACTCGTGAACAGCGTCTCGTAACAACTTGGTTCCGGGCGAGTGGATGCTCGCCCGGGTTTCTTCAATGTCCCACTTGGGACCGCGGTTACGGGAAGGGCCAGGAAGGCGCTTTCCGGAGCCGGCTAGGATGGCCGGCTGGAATGGTCAACGGAGTGTTGTATGTCTGAATCGATTCGTACGCATCAGGACCCGGAAGGGCTGGTTCTTCGCTACCTCAAGAAGCCTACGCCGGACATCAAAGACCTGATCATGGTGCAGTACGCGGGGCTTGTCGAGCGGATCGCTCGCCGCTTCAGTGGGCTGGAGCCGTTCGAAGACCTGTGCCAGGTGGGTTTCATCGGTCTGCTGAACGCGCTCGGGAAGTTCGACCCCGAGGCCGGAGTGCGGTTCAACACCTATGCGACGTACCTGGTGGCGGGAGAGATCAAGCACTACCTGCGCGACCGGACGCAGACGATCCGTCACCCCGCGTGGCTGCAGGAGCTGCGCCACAAGGTGAACCGGGCGGCAGGCGTTCTGCAGCAGACTCATGGCCGGACCCCCACCGAGCGGGAGATCGCCGACGCCCTTGGCGTGAGCGAGACCGCGGTGAGGGAGGTGTTCGTCACCCAGGAGATGCTTCGGGTGTCGTCCCTCGACGCGCCGGCCCCGGGTGATGAGGACGGATCGGGAGAGACCGAGAACCTCGACGCCGCGGCGTTCTGCCCGGAGCAACTCAGCGTCGAGGACCGCATGATGCTCGAGAACGCGATGAAGCAGCTCCGCACGCTCGAGCGGGACGTGCTCATGCATTTCCACTTCGACATGATGAACCAGACGGAGATCGCCTCCAAGCTTGGGATTTCCTGCAACTACGTGTCCCACATCCTTCGGCAGTCCCTCGCGAAACTGCGCAAGATCCTCGCCGGCGAAGAGGAGAAGGACCGCGTGCTGCGCCGCCAGGCCTCCGAGATCGACTACGAGGTGGTGGACGCCGAGACCGGTGCCTATACCGAAGCCTATTTCCACACGCGTCTGGCCGAAGAGGTTCACCGCGCTTCCGCCGCCGAGGGGTCCGTGGGCTTGGTGTGCGTGAACTTCAAAGGGCTCGAGACCTTGCGCTCGTTCTACGGCGACGCGAGCGTCACCGACTTCATGGCCGACGCTGCCGAGTTCCTGCGCGAGAACGTGCGCCGTATCGACATCGTTGCCCGGATGGGGGTGAGTGGCTTTGGTGTGATCCTGCCCGTGAACGGTCCCAACGTCGTGCTGGTTCGCGAGCGTCTCGTCCGCAAGATTCAGGATTGGATGAGCGGGCGCCTTGCGCAAAACGGTCCGATCGAGGTGGAACTGGGCCAGGCCCTTTACCCGCAGGATGGGAAGACCGCGAAGACGCTCCTGAAGAAGTCGGCGCTCAAGCCGCTGAGCGAAGCGGCGTAGCCAACGACCAACGACCCCTGGGTGCCACAATCGAAGCATGCCCAGCGCGATCCCAGTGGCCCACGACTTCAACTGTCCGTGGTGCTGGATCGGGCTGTTCCATGCGCGGAGGCTTCAACAGGAGTTCGGGGTCGCCATCGATTGGAGGCCCTACGAACTCTATCCCGACACCCGCCCCTGGCCCGAGCCGATCGCGGTCCCGCCGGTCAGCGGGACGCGCCCGCCCACTCCGGGCCGACTGACCCTCGCGTACGCCGCCGAGGGCATGGCCGCTCCCGCCGTGGCGCGACCCAAGAGGATGCGGACGCACGCGGCCCATGAAGCCGTGGAGTATGCGAAGACCGAAGGCGTCGCCGACGCCCTCGTCGAGCGGTTCTACCGCGGGTATTGGGAGCGCGGACTGGACCTTGCCCAGCCGTCGGTGCTGGCCAACCTGGCCCAAGGCACGGTGAAGGATGTCGGGAAGATGCTCGACGCCGTCCGAGACCGGTCGTTCGCCCCAAACATCGTCGGATTCGACGACGACGCCTATGCGAGCGGCGTGTTCCACGTGCCGACGTTCTGGATCGGCGAAAGGCGCCTTGCCGAGCAGCCGTACGTCGCCATTCGATCCGCGATGGAGGAGGCGGGTTACAGTCCTCGGGCGACGGGGGCACCCTACGCAGTCGTGCACTTCGACAAGGCACCCTCCGACCGGCCCCGCGTCGTGATGATGATGGTCGCGACGATCGACGGCAAGACGACGACCGGCACGCGCGACGAGCCGGTGATGGACCTCGGGTCCGAGGTCGACCACGCGGCGATGAGACAGGTCGAGAGTGCCGTGGACGCCGTGATGATCGGCGCGAACACGCTCCGGAGCACTCCAAAGCTCTGGTACGACGCCCGGCTCCAGCGCATCGTCGTGACGCGCTCGGGGCGGGTGGACTTCGCGGCTCGGTTCTTCACCGACGCTCCCTCCCGGGCGGTGATTGCGACGCCCGTGTCGGCAGCGCTCCTGGCTCCGGCGGACGTGGGTCTTTGGCGCGGAGGGGACGAAGGGGTCGACTTCGAGGCCCTCCTTCGCTGGCTGCATGTCGAGCGGGGGGTGAACACGCTCTTGGTCGAGGGAGGGAGCGACCTCAACGCCGCGCTCTTGACGCTCGACCTTGTGGACGAGCTCTTCCTGACGATCGCACCCAAGATCAAATTGGGGGCCGAAACCCCGACGATCGCCGACGGCGCGCCTCTTGCGCGGGACCAGGTGCGCCGGTTCGAGTTGGCGGAGCACCACCGGGTCGGAGACGAGCTCTTCGTTCGGTATCGCCGGGTGAAGGGAAGCTGACATGCCACGGTCCTCGACAAGTCCCCGCAAGGCGCGCCGATCCGTTCGCCGGCCGCTTGCCCCGGCCACCTACCTTCTACGAAACGCACGTCGGACGCTACCGCTGACCGGGGTGATCCTTTTGGCGGTGCTGTTGATCTCGGGCATCGTGTCGATGATCGACTCGATTCCGCTCTCGATCCGCACGATCTACCGCTACTCGGAGCACTCGCTCGGCGTCACGCCGCGAGGCGATCCGTCGCTGACGGAGTCGATTCGTCAGGAGATCTTGGCGGAGTCGCCCGTTCCGATCGAACGCATCGTCGTTTGCCGGGCGGCGGGTTCGCAGGTCCAGAGCATCGTGGGGAAGTGGCCCTTCGTCGTACTCGGCTTGAAGCCCGACGATCTCAAGTTCATGCTGAAGGAGCTGGGCTCAACCCGGGTGGAGGGACGTCTGCCCGAGGTGGGTGCGCCGGAGGTCGTGATCAGCGAGCCGGTGGCGCGGAACCTGAGCCTCAAGATCGGCTCGACCCTGCTCGGCCCCAACCTCCCCGAGAGTTACTCGCCCTACGACGTGAAGGTGGTCGGAATCGCGCAGACGGATTTGTGGTTGATGTTCGCCGATTACGACTACGAAGCGGCCAACCACTTTCCGCCGCTCGACAATCTGATGGTGATCGCACCGACGCTCGCACAGCAGGAACAACTGGACCGGTGGGCCGTGGCGCGCTTCAAGGGCCGTCGCGCGCAGATTTTCGCCTTCCACCGGCTCGAGGAGGAGACGAACGAGATGTTTCGCATCCTCTACCGCATCCTCGACGTCGTGATCGGAACGCTCGTCGCCGTGATCACTCTGATGATGGGGATGCTGATCAACATCTACCAATCGCAGCGGATCGTGGAGTTCGGGCTGTTGCAGGCGCTCGGCTACACGAAGCGGCAACTGCTGCGGCGGACGATGGTCGAGACCATCGCCGTGTTGGTCGCGGGTTGGCTGATCGGCATCGCGGCGGCGTATGGGCTGCTGAACGTGGCCAAAGCCGTGCTCATGGATCCCCAGGCCTTCGCCCTCGACCCGCTGGACCCCGCGGCCTACCGCTACACGCTCCCCGTTCCGTTCGCGATCCTCGCCGTCGCCGCGTTGACCGTGTGGTTGAGGTTTCGGAAGTTCGATCCGGTGGGGGTCGTGGAAAGGAGGCTGGTTTGATCCGCGGATCCCAGGTCTCGCTCGTCTACAACGACCATGGCCGCCCGGTGCATGCGTGCCGCGATCTCGACCTCGACATCGGGGCCGGCGAGTTCGTCGGGATCCTGGGACCGTCGGGGTCGGGCAAATCCTCGTTGCTCTATCTCCTCAGCGGCCTCAAGGTTCCCACGTCGGGAACGGTGCACTACGAGGGGCGCGACTTGGCGTCGATGAACGACGAGGAGCGGAGCGGCCTGCGGCTCCGCGCGTTCGGCTTCCTGTTCCAGCAATCGTTTCTTCTGGGGTATCTCACCGCGCTCGAGAACGTGCTGATCGCGGCTCCGGAGGGCGACCTGGAGGAGCGCGCCTCGGCGTTGCTCGACCGATTGGGACTTGCCGGCAGGACGCACCGCATGCCTCATGAGCTGAGCGGAGGCGAGCGCCAACGGGTGTGCGTCGCGCGGGCGTTGCTCGGGGAACCACGCGTCATCTTTGCGGACGAACCGACCGCGGCGCTGGACCATCGGAACGGGCTCGAGGTGGTCCGCCTCCTCGACGGGCATCGCGGCGACGGCGCGCTGGTGATGGTGACGCACGACCCCTCGATGCTGGAGAACGCCGACCGGATTCTGCATCTCAACGATGGGAAGTTGGAGGAGTAGGTGTCGCGACAAGAGTTCCTGCCTGACGAAGCCGCCACCCGTGCTTTGGGCGCGCGGTTGGCCGCCAGGTGGAGAGCCGGGGACGTCGTGCTTCTGGAGGGCCCTCTCGGGGCTGGCAAGACGACCCTGGTCCGAGGGGTCCTGGAGGCGTTGGGCCACGCGGATTCCGTGCGCTCGCCCACCTTCAATCTCCTTCAGACCTTCGCCACCGCACCGCCGGTGATGCACGCCGATCTGTATCGGGTGTCCACCTGGCAGGGCATCGGCCTCGAGGAGTATCTCGACACGCACCTGTGCCTCATCGAGTGGCCGGACCGGGCGGAGGGGCTCCTGCCGAAAGAAGCGTGTTGGCGGGTGCGGCTGGACTTCGCGGGCGAGGGCAGAAGCGCCAAGGTACGGGAGCCCGGGTAACCACCATTTGGGAGTGCGCGACCTTGGTCGCGCCTTCCACCCGAGCGGCTTGCCGCGAGTCCGGCGGGGAGCCGGACAAGTCCGGCGGGGGACAAGGCGACGCGCAAGCGCGCGCACTCCCAGGCGGGGGGCAGGCGGGATTTGGGAGTGCGCGACCTTGGTCGCGCCCTCGACGCGAGCGGCTTGCCGCGAGTCGGGCGGGGAGCCGGACAAGTCCGGCGGGGACAAGGCGACGCGCAAGCGCGCGCACTCCCAGGCGGGGGGCAGGCGGGATTTGGGAGTGCGCGACCTTGGTCGCGCCTTCCACGCGAGCGGCTTGCCGCGAGTCGGGCGGGGAGCCGGACAAGTCCGGCGGGGGACAAGGCGACGCGCAAGCGCGCGCACTCCCAGGCGGGGGGCAAGCGACGCGCAAGCGCGCGCACTCCCAGAGCCAAGGCGACGCGTGGGCGCGCGCACTACCAGGGGGGCGCTAGGGGCGAGGGGCGCGGGCCACGCCCTCTGTCCGCACGTGGATCAGCCGCTCGCGGTGGTCGTTGAACATGCACAGCGCCCGCACGCCGAACTGGCGGGAGACGCTGACGGCGGTCTCCCAATCGAGGGGATTGACCTTGCCGTCCTTGCATCGCTCGGCTTCCAAATCGAATCGGGGGCAGTCTCGGCAGTACACTTGAATGTCCGGACGCCCCAAGAGGGGCGGAGGGTGCAGGACCATCATGACACGTCTCGCTTTGATCGTCGCAGCGACGCTGCTCCATGGATCGGGGCCTTCGATTCGGCTCGAGGGCCAGTCGTTCGTTCTCGAGCAGGAGGGCCGAACGGTCAGCGTGCCCCTGTCCCGCAAACCTGCCGCGGAGCCGAAAGCCGTCGCGTACCGCGAAGGCGATGCGTTCGCCGTGTGGGACGTCGATCGGGGTCTCTCGATTCGGAAGGGGAAGGCGTTGGTCAGCTCCTGGCTGCCTGAGCTGCCGCGCTCCAAGCGGTTGTTCAGCGAGGAGGAGCTCGCCAAGAACAAGAAGCGGCTCGCAGCCAAGGAGATCGAGGCCGGTGCATCCGCGCTCGCAGGCTCGGTGCGGATCGGCAGCGTGGCCTACTTCCTGGTCCAGTGGCGGGACAAGAACGACGAGCCTTGGCTCGAGGCCCTCGTGAAGGTGGATCTCAAGGACAAGAAGCCGATCGCCGAGCTAGCCGGGCGCTTCGACGGCTTCTCGGTTGCCCGCGGTAGGATCGGAGACGAGCTGGTCGGCTTCGAGGAGCGGCTGATGGTCGTCGCGGAGCAGGGCGAAGCGTGGGGCATCGCCCGTTTCGACCCCGCCAGCCACCTCTTCTCGTTCGACATCGTCGGCTCCAGGCTCGCCAAGTCCGAGCCCATCGGTTCGCGCACGGTGGTGGTTCAGGAGAAGACCTCCTACGGAACGGTGCTCCTCGCAAGGGTCTATCTCCCCAACGGCACCCGGCGCAACCTCGCGGAAGGCCGGGGCTCGTTCGCGTTGATCGACGACCAGGAACCCCTGATCGCCAAGGTGCGCGATGCCCGCGGGGTCGCGCTGCGCAATCTCGATTCGGGGGCGGAGCTTAGACTCCCGGGCTCCAGCCGCATCGATCGGTCGGAGTTGGGCGTGATCGTCTCGTCGCCGCCCCAGAGCCCGACCGCGGCGCTCCTCTACGATCCCGTTCGGTGGGATCGCCTGGCCCTTTGGACCGCCGGACCCCAGGTTTCCGGCGGAGGCGGCTAGCAGGGTTCTGAAGATGGCGCACGCGCCGATTTCAGCACCCCGCTAGTTGTTGCGTACTTCGATGGACCAGTCCACGATGTCGAGGTCCGGATCGGGATTGTCGCCCGACGGCTCGAGGTCGAAAAACCTCGTGTTGTCGTAAACCCCCGCGTTCTGCAGCGGAATCGACACGTAGCTGTTGATCTCCGAAGGGAGGGCCCCATTGCCAAGCGCGTCCCACGATTTGCTGCCGCCGGACCCCTGAGGCACGCGGTCCATCGTGAGGAAGTTCACCTGAATCGACTTGTAAAGCAAGGCGTCGGCCGGAGTGGGGGCGATCTGCGTGAGGTCGACTTCGAACTGCAGCGTGCGGCCGTTGACCGGCACATCCACGAAGTTCACAGGCGCGCCGAGCAGGAACCACTCATTCAGCTGCGCGTCGCGGAAGGCGAAGAGGTTGTACTGGGGCGATTGGAGCGCGTCCCACTGAACGAAGTAAGTCGCGTTCCCGGCGACGAAGCCGTTCCCCCACGGAGGAGCGATCACGGGAATGGGCCCCTGGGTCGTGGGGTTCAGATCGACCGATGGGCGCAGCGCCACGATGTAGACGTAGCCCGGACGCAGCGTGCCCGCCACCGTCATCTTGAAGACCAGGCGCTTCGTCTTCGGACCGCCGCCGGTGCTCGGGAACTTGGCGCAGCCCCCCGCAAGAACCAGGGCCAAGACCGCTGCAAGCGCCGCCGCTCTCATAGCACGCTCTCGTTCCAGTAGAGGAACCGGTGGCACGACTCGCACTCGACGAGCCGCCCCTCCTTGGCACCCTCGATGAGGCGCTCGGGGAGCAGAGTGCCGCACATCTCGCACGAAGAGGGGCGTCCCGTGATCCGAGTCATCGCAATGCCTCCGTGCTTCTCGCGCGAACGCTCGTAGCGCTCCAGCATCACCTTGGGGATGCCCTCCAGGGCGCGAGGACGTTCCCCGGTCCGCACCTTGAAGTCGGCCTCCAACGTCTCCTTGAGCTTCACGACCTTCTGACGGTGCGCGACCAGCTCGGCCTTCTTCGCCTCGAGCCTTTCCTTTACCGCCTCGGCCTTCTGCTTCGCGGGGGGGACGAGCTCCCACAACTCCATCAGGCGCCCATCGAGATCCCCCCGATGTCGCTTGAGCATCTCGATCTCCTTCTGCAGGTTCTCGATCTCGCGCGGGCTCTTCAGGCTCCCGCCGAACAGCTCCTTCTCGAACCGCCGAATCTTGTCCTCCATGCCCTTTTGCTGAAGTTCGATGTCGTGCTGTTCGCCCGCCAAGGCCTTCGCGGCTTCGTCGAGCTTGGCGTGTTGCTCGGAGAGGGCGTTGATCTCCGCCTGGATCTCGCGTCCCGGATCGAGCGCTGCGGCGCGCTTTCGAATCTCGACGATCGCGAGATCGACTTTGTGGAGCTTCCATAAACGGTGCAGGTCGTCCGTGGGCATGGCTCATTATGGGTTCGCACGACCAACGAGATGGGGAAGGAATCGGCCCAAAGATCGCGAAATGGGGCATCGAAGCCATGCCCAGCATGTTCTCGCACCTGATTCTCGACGTCAGGGACCTTGAACGGTCGCTGTCCTTCTACCACGATTTGTTGGACCTTCCGATCATGCGCGAGGACGCCTGGGACGGGCACCGCCTGGCCTACCTGAGCACGGGAAAAACCCAGATTCTCCTGCTTCAACAACCTGCGGACGAGCAGAACCCTCTGCTGGACCGAAGCGGGGGGCTCGTGATCAACTTCCAGGTCAAGAACCTGCCCGAGATGGCGAAGAGCCTTGAACGCAAGAACGTGAAGGTGCTGCGCGGACTCGAAGTCGCGATCTGGGGCGACCGCACGTTCCTCGTCGCCGATCCGGACGGTTACGCCGTACTCCTTTCCGAATCGGCCGAGACGCTCCATTGAGCGACGTGCCAAACTGAGCCCATGGCGGTCCGGGTCGGATTCTTGAGTGTGGCGCACATGCACGCTTGGGGCTATGCGAAAGCCCTGCAGCACGAGCCGCGCGCGGTCCTCGGTCCCGTGTGGGACGAGAACTCCGAGCGGGCGGCCGCGTTCGCGCTGGCCCACGGGATCGAGGCCGCGGAGACGATCGAGCAGGCGCTCGACGCGTGCGACGCCGTGGTGGTGACGAGCGACAACCGTTCGCACGCCGAACTGTGCGAGCGGGCGGCGCGGGCCGGCCGGCACATTCTTTGCGAGAAGCCGCTCGTCACGAGCGAGGAGGAGGGGGCGCGGCTGATCGCGGCCGTCGACCAGGCGGGCGTGAAGCTGATGACCGCCTTTCCGTGCCGCTACTCGCCGGCCTTCCAACGGCTCGTCGAGCGTGTCCGCGCCGGTGACATCGGCCCGATCCGAGCCGTGTGCGCCACGAATCGCGGACGGTGTCCTTTCGACTGGTTCGTCGATCCCGAACGGTCGGGCGGAGGGGCGATGATCGATCACGTGGTCCACGTCGCCGACCTGCTGCGGGTGCTGATCGGGGAAGATGTGGTCCGGGTCCAGGCGATGGTCGGCAACAACATGTACGGGGAGGAGTGGGAGGACACCGCCATGCTCACGCTCGAGTTTCCCGGAGGCGTGTTCGCGACGCTCGACTCCAGTTGGTCGCGGACCAAGAGCTACAAGACGTGGGGCGATGTGGCGATGAACGTCGTGGGCGATGGCGGGGTCATCGAGCTGAACCTGTTCGGCCAGGCCCTCGACGTCTTCGACGACGCGGCGATGGCGCACCGGCTGCACGGCTACGGTTCCGATTTGGACTCGGGCCTGGTCGCCGATTTCGTGCGGTGCGTGGAAGAGGACTCGCCGCCGCCGATCACCGCCCACGACGGGCTGCAAGCCGCGCGCGTCGCGCTGGCCGGGTACGCGAGCATGGGCGCCTCGGAGCCGGCCGTGCCCGTCTCGGCATAATCTCGGTCGATGCCCCGCATCTCGATCCTGCTCACGTGTTACAACCACCTGGCGTACCTCCCTGCGTGCGCGGAGGGGGTCCGGGCCCAAACCTTCCAGGACTTCGAGGTGATCGCACTCGACGACGGGTCGACCGACGGGACGCGCGATTGGCTGGCCGAGCACGCGGCCGACTGGAGCCTGGTCTTCAACGAGCGGAATCTCGGCACCTACGGAACGCTCAACGTCGGGCTGGCAAAGGCGACCGGGGAGTTCGTTGCGGTCCTGAACGACGATGATCTTTGGGCGCCGGGAAAGCTCGCCGCGCAGTTGGCGTTGATGGACGCCCATCCCGAAGTCGGGCTGGTGCATACGGACGGCGGGTTCATCAACAGAGAGGGCAAGCCCCTGGCGGGTTCCCCCTTGGGATTTGCGTTCCCTCGGACCGAGACGGGCAACGTGCTGGCGGACCTGCTGTACCAGAACAAGATCATCGCCAGCGCCGTGCTGGCGCGGCGCGCCTGTTTCGAGGCTTTGGGTGGGTTCAACGAGGCGTACTTCGGGTCGGGCGACTGGGAGATGTGGCTGAGGATCGCCGAACGGTGGGACGTGGGATTCGTCGACGAACCCCTGACGTTCTACCGTGTGCACGGCGAGAACGCGAGCCACAAGCTGGACCGCATTTGGAGGGACGACGAGCGGCTCCGCGACTGGATCGAGACGCGCGCCGAGGTCTACGCCCGGAGGGTCTCGGATGCTCCTCGGCTTCGGAAGGCGATGGCGCACAACGCGGCCTGCCTGGGGACGGTCCGGACGCTGAACGGCGACCCAGCGGGCGGCCGCCGCGCGTACGCGCTGTCGATCCGGCGGGAACCCGCGCGTTTCAAGAGCTGGCTCCGGTGGATCGCGACGTTCCTGCCGCGGGCCGCCTTCAGGAGGTTCCTCTAGCCGTGACTCCCATCTACCTCGACCACGCCGCCACGTCGCCCCTTCGCCCGGAGTCGCGTGCGGCGATGCACGCCGTGGAGGGCGAGGTGGGGAACCCGAGCAGTCTCCACGGGTACGGGCGGCGCGTGTTGCGCTTTGTGGACGAGGCGCGCGAAGCCGTGGCGCGGGCGTTCGGGGGAGCGTTCGCCGAAATCGTGTTCACGTCGGGTGGAACCGAGGCGGCCAACCTCGCGGTGGTCGGCACCGCCCTTGCGCACCAGGGTACGCGGCGGCGCGTTCTGGCCTCCGCGGGAGAGCATCCTTGCGTGTTGCAGACCGCGCCCCTCTTGGAGCGCCTCGGCTTCCGACTCGAGACGGTCCCGATCGACCGCGTGGGCCGGCTGGACCTCGATGCGCTGCGGGACGCGCTCGGAGACGACGTGCTTCTGGTGGCTTTGATGCACGCGAACAACGAACTGGGAACCCGACAGCCGGTGGCGGATGCGGCGCGCCTGGCGCACCACGCGGGGGCCCTCCTGTTCACCGACGCGGTGCAGACGTTCGGTGCGGAAACGGGGTCCGTGGAGGATCTGGGAGCCGACCTCGCCTCGATGGCGGCGCACAAGTTCGGGGGCCCGCTGGGAGTAGGGGCGCTGTGGGTTCGGGGCGGAGTGGAGGTGGAGCCGCTTCTGCGGGGAGGTGCGCAGGAGCGGGAGCGGCGCGGGGGAACGGAGAACTGGCTGGCCTTGGCGGGGGTCCCGGCAGCCCTGTCGGCCGTCGACCCCGTCGCCGAAGCCGCTGGCAAGGCCGCCTGCCGGGCTGCGTTCCTCGGCGCGTTGGAGGGAGCGCCGGTGCGGTCGGTCCCCGAGGAGGAGGGCGTCCTTCCCGGGCACCTGCACGTGCGGTTTCCCGGAGTTTCCGCGGAATCGCTGCTGATCGCGCTTGATCGGCTCGGGGTCGCCGCAGGAAGCGGATCGGCATGCAGCTCGGGCGCCGTGGAGCCCAGCCACGTCCTGCGAGCGGCGGGATACGACGAGCGGGAGCAGCGCGAGGGGGTGCGCTTCACGTTCGGGTGGTCCTCCACCGTCGAAGAGTCTCGGGAGGCCGCCCGACGCGTGTCCGAGGCGGTCCGACGCATTCTCGGCCGCTGATCGCGGCCCGATCCCCTGGTACATTCATGCGACGCATGAGCCTTCCCATCGAGGATCTCACCCCCCGACAGATCGTCGCGGAGCTGGACAAGTACATCGTCGGCCAGTCCGCCGCCAAGCGCGCCGTGGCCGTCGCCCTGCGCAACCGCTTCCGGCGCCAGCAACTCCCGGCCTCGGATCGCGCGGACATCCTGCCCAAGAACATCCTGATGATCGGCCCCACGGGCGTCGGCAAGACCGAAATCGCGAGACGCCTGGCCCAACTGGCGCGCGCGCCCTTCATCAAGGTGGAGGCCACCAAGTTCACCGAAGTGGGCTACGTCGGTCGCGATGTCGAGTCGATGGTGCGCGACCTGGTCGGCGTGGCTCTGCGGCTGGTCGAAAACGAGCGGATCGAGGCGGTGCGCCCGCTCGCCCAGGAGCGCGTGGTCGAGCGACTGGCGGATCTGCTCGAGCAAGACGAGCAGCCCGAGCGCCCGCAGCGCAGGCGGGTAAGCCCCTACGACAACCCCATCGTGCGGCAGGCGTTCGAGATTTTCGGGCAGAAGATGGACGACGACTATCCCGAAGAGGTCGAAGTCGAGGTCGAGGTCGAGACGGACCCGGAAGAGGAAGCCAAGAAGCGCGCGAAGCGACGCAAACAGCTGATCCGAAAGATCAAGGCGGGGAAGCTCGACGACGCGTTGGTGGAGATCGAGACAGAGGAGTCCAGCAACCCGTTTGTTCAGGTCTTCTCCCCGCAGGGGCTGGAGGAGATGGGGCTCGACATGTCCCAACTCGGCAGCCCGTTTCCTTCAAAACGAACCGAGCGCACGGTCACCGTGGCGGAGGCGCGGGAGATCCTCTTTGGGGAGGAGGCCCGCAAGATGATCGACCGCCAGGGCGTCCAGCGCGAGGCGATCCACCGCACCGAACAGACCGGCATCATCTTCCTCGACGAGCTGGACAAAGTGGCGGGGAAGCAAGGCGGCTCGGGCCCCGACGTGTCCCGCGAGGGAGTCCAACGCGACCTGCTGCCGATCATCGAAGGCTCGACGGTGGCGACGAAGTTCGGACCCGTGACGACCGACCACATCCTGTTCATCGCGGCCGGCGCGTTCCACATGGCCAAGCCCAGCGACTTGATCCCGGAGCTGCAGGGCCGCCTGCCCATCCGCGTGGAGTTGGAAAACCTGACCGAAGAGGATTTTCGACGCATCCTGCGCGAGCCCCAGAACGCGCTCACGAAGCAGTACGTCAAGCTGCTGGCCACCGAATCCGTGGAGTTGGCGTTCACAGACGATGCCCTCGATGCCATCGCCGCCTTGGCGGCGGAGGTGAACTCCAAGACCGAGAACATCGGGGCGCGCCGGCTGCACACCGTCATGGAGAAACTGTTGGAGGAGTTGCTCTTCGATGCGCCCGAGGCCAAGTCCACGACGTTCGACGGCAAGAAGGTGCGCGCCAAATTGGCCGAACTGGTCAAAGACGAGGATCTGAGCCGGTACATCCTCTGACGGGTCGTGCCCGCGGTCGAAACCTTGTAGAATGGCGGACAACGGTTTGTCTCTATTCCGCAAATCGTGCTTGGGCCATGGACGGCCCGGAGGGGAACAGAGTTGAGGATGTTCGATGGATGGAAGGTCGCGCTCGGCGCGGCCATGGTCGTGGGGCTCGTGGGCGTGGCTCGTGCCGGCATGTTCTCGGACGAGGAGCGCGCCGACGTGGTCCGCTACTGGTCGGAGCCGGGCCGCTACACCGTCTCCACGCCCAAAGAAGCGGCCAAGCTGGGCGAGTGGCAGGTTCGGCTGACGCCGGACGGTTCGCAATGGCTGTGGAAATACAACCAAGCGCGCGGCCTGGGCAAGACCCCGCCCGCGCAAACGCCGCCGCCCAAACCGGACCAGGTCGTCTGGGACCAGTGGATCGACGCGCGGGTCGCGTGGGATCGATTCGAGGCGTGGAACGAAGCGGTGTCCAAGAACCTCGCCCAGGGATATGCCCTGGGCTCCTATCCCGACCTGCTCCCGGAGAAGCCGGGCGACGCCCCAGCCGGGTTGCTCGACCTGGTGGGCGCGCCGCCCAAGTTTGCGTCGGCGGTTCGCCCGCTTTGGCACGAGATCCGTTTCGACGACGGGCAGGTGGTGGGTTACAGCGACAACCCGAACATGCGCGCCCGCTACGCGTACTACCGCTTTCCTGACGGCGTGATGTCGGCCGGAACACCTGTCAGAACGCTCCCCCAGGAGGAGCTGGACGACCTTTTCGAAGCCGCCCATGTCACCGATCAGGAGCAACGGGTGATGAAGGCCGTGTCGTTGCTCGAAGGCGGGTTCGACTCCGTGAACACCTACGACACGGGGTTTGTTTCGGTCGGTTTCATCCAGTTCGCGTGCTTGAGGGAGGGGGGCGGTTCGCTGGGGGGCGTGCTCCTGCGCCTGAAGAGCGAGAACCCGGAGGCGTTCCAGACCACGTTTCGGCGGTTTGGGATCGACGTCACACCCGAAGGACTGCTGGCCGCGGTCGACCCGCAGACCGGCGACGAGGCCGAAGGGCCCGCCGCCGCCGCCAAGATCATCGCCAAGAAGCCGCTTATCGCCGTCTTCCAACGCGCCGGGCAGAAGAGCCGCCCGTTCCGGGTCGCCCAGATCGAGGTGGCGCGCGATCGGTATCTTCCGACCCACGATCCCGTCGTGTTCACGGTCGGGGACCGGCAGATCGCCTGCACGGTCGCCGACATCGTGAAGTCGGACGCGGGCCTCGCGACGCTGATGGATCGCAAGGTCAACACCGGCAAGCTCGATCCTCTGGCCGAGGTGGTCGCCGACATCTTTGCGACCAACAAGCTCAGCAAGCCGGAGGAGTTGGCCAAATACGAGCGGGACCTGGTCGCGGCGATCCGGTTTCGGAAGGACTACCTGGCGGACGCGTCGCTGGTCCAACCCGGTCCTGCGGCAGACCCGCAACGGAACTACAACCCGGCCTCGCGCCGGGGATCGCGCGGCGGTCAGCCCCGGCCCTAGATCGGTCGCACTTTGGGGCGGATTGCAGGAGATCGCCTGAAGAGGGCGAATCCGAAGCGCTACCTATGGCGAACAACGGTCTGACCAAAATCATCGCCGCGTCCTCCGCCGGCACGCTCATCGAGTGGTACGACTTCTACATCTTCGGCAGCCTTGCCAAGCTGCTGTCCGAGAAGTTCTTCCCTCAGGGGAATCCCACGGTGGCCCTGCTGGCGACCTTGGCGACCTTTGCAACGGGGTTTGTGGTTCGGCCCTTCGGGGCGCTGGTGTTTGGCCGCATGGGCGATGTCGTCGGACGCAAGCACACGTTCCTGCTGACCCTGTTGCTGATGGGCGGGTCCACGGCGCTGATCGGTTTGCTTCCCACCTACGGGCAGATCGGCGTGCTGGCGCCCGTGGTGTTGGTGGTGCTTCGGCTGGTCCAGGGTTTGGCGCTCGGAGGGGAGTACGGAGGGGCCGCCACCTATGTGGCCGAACATGCTCCTGATGGCCGCCGCGGCTACTACACGAGCTTTATTCAAACGACCGCGACGCTCGGGCTCCTCGTTTCGCTGGCCGTGATCGTCGGGATGCAGGAGGGGATCGGCAAGTCCGCGTTCGAGGCGTGGGGATGGCGCGTGCCGTTCCTGGGTTCGATCGTGCTCGTCGTGTTCTCCTATCTGATTCGGCGCAGTCTGGAGGAGAGTCCGATGTTCGCGGAGATGAAGGCGACCGGGGCGACGTCGGAAAGCCCCCTTCGGGAGAGTTTCCTCAAGCCCGCGAACCGGCGATTGGTGCTGCTCGCACTCTTCGGCGCGACGGCGGGGCAGGGGGTTGTGTGGTACACGGGTCAGTTCTACGCCCTCTACTTCCTGCAGACCGTGTTGAAGTTCGATCTGGTACGTTCGAGCCTGATCATCGGCGCGGCGCTGGTGCTGGCGACGCCGCTGTTCGTCGTGTTTGGAGCGCTCTCCGATCGGATTGGCCGCAAGAACATCATGATGGCGGGCTTCCTGCTGGCCATCGCGACGTATCTCCCCATCTACCGCGCGATGGTCGCGGCGTCGGGCTTCGACCCGGTCGCGGGTGTGGTGGTGGGCGAGCCGCAGACGCTGGTGCTGGTCGGGCTGGTGTTCATCCAGGTGGCGTACGTCGCGATGGTGTACGGTCCGATCGCCGCGTTCTTGGTCGAGCTGTTCCCGACGCGCATCCGGTACACGTCGATGTCGCTGCCCTATCACCTCGGCAACGGCGTGTTCGGAGGCCTGGTTCCTCTGATCGGAACGGCCGCCGTCGCCGCGACGGGCAACATCTACGCGGGCCTGTTCTATCCGATGGCGATCGCGGGGATGACCCTAGCCGTCGGCACGCTCGGAATCCAAGAGGTCGGCGAGGTCGCTCTGGCAGGCGCCAAAGACTAACCCCCAAGGCCCAAGGCCTAAGGCCCAACCTTCCAGCTCTTCCAGTAGCTCTCGTCCTCGAGCTCCAAGGCGTGCTGCGTGAGCTTGAGCGGGTGGAACGTGTCGAGCATGACGGCCAGCTCCTCGGTCCGCGTGGCGCCGATCGCCTTTTCGACGACGCCGGGCTGCGGTCCGTGGGGAATCCCAAGCGGGTGCAGGGTGATGGAACCGGTCTCGATCCCTTTGCGCGAGCCGAACTTGTCGTTGCAGTAGTAGAGCAGCTCGTCCGAGTCCACGTTGCTGTGCACGTAGGGCACGACGACCGCATCGGGATGGTAGTCGAGCATGCGCGGGCAGAACGAGCAGATCACGAAGTTGTGGCCTTCGAAGGTCTGGTGGATGGGGGGCGGCATGTGCAGCTTGCCCGTGATGGGGGAGAAGTCGTGGATCGAGAACGCGTAGGGATACACGTAGCCGTCCCAACCCACGATGTCGAACGGGTGGTACGGGTAGTTGTAAAGCGTGTAGCGGCCCCTCGCCTTGATCAGCACGGGAAACGACCCGCGCTGGTCCACGGTGGCCAGCTCGGAGGGTGGCCGGAAATCCCGCTCCTGGAAGGGGGCGTGCTCCAAGAGCTGCCCGTACTCGTTCCGGTACCGTCGCGGCGTCTCGATGGGACCGTGGCTCTCGATCGCGAGCATGTGCGTCGGCAGGCTGTCGAACTGCAGGCGGTAGATCGTTCCCCTTGGGATGACGAGGTAGTCGCCCGCCTGGAAGGGGACCGTGCCGAACATCGACTGAAGCTCGCCCGATCCGTCGCGCACGAACAGGCACTCGTCCCACTCGGCGTTCTTGTAGAACGTGTCCATCTGCTCGGCGACGTGGGCGTTCGACCAGAGCACGTCCTGGTTGCCCAGCAGGAGGCGGCGCCCGGAGATCGCATCGCCCGCGGGGGGCATCGGCTCGGTCTTGAGGTGCCGATGGCGCAACGGCTCGTCCTCGAGGAACGGCGTGGTCGCCGGGCCGCGGTCCTCCCACTCCGCCACTTCGGTGGGGAGGTGGTGGTGGTACATGAGCGACATCGGCCCCGAGAATCCGCGCGTGCTGAACAGCTGTTCGGTGAACAGGGTGCCGTCGGGCTTGCGGTACAACGTGTGGCGGGTCCGGGGCACTTTGCCGAGGCAAACGTATCTGGGCATCGTGGCCTCATTGTACTGAGTGGTCCCGCAATCTCGCCGGTGGCAACTTTGCGGGAAATCGGAGGAAAAACACGCAATGTTGCCTGGGGACCCTAAAGAACCTGAGGGAATCGACCGTTCTTATCAATGAAGGCGGAGAACGCCTGTGGCAGAAAAAGGCACGGTCGGGGCGACCCGAACCACGCAAAGCCTAGGATCTCGCAATTGAGCGAGACAGCCGGGATGCCTGTCTGGAAAGAGCCGATATGCGAATTTCAGACACCGAAGTGAAGAAGATCCTCTCGGGGAGCGATCCCCTCGTCCAGGAGATCGAAGAGATCTCCCTCGATGGCGCGCGCAACGGGCGCGACAAGGAGCTCATCGACCAGGTCGTCGCCAACGTCGCGGCGATGCCGGATCGGGATGAGGTCGTCGCCGAACTCAAGGCGCGCATCGAGGCGGGCCAGTACAACCCCACTGGGGACGAGATCGCCGACGCGATGATCCGCCGGGCCATCGCGGACCGAGTCCGCTAGGAGCTCGCGACGCCGAACAGCGGATCGTTCGCCAGCGACGCCTGCACGACGCCCACGTACCACTCGCCCGCCTCGTTGGCGGGCCGTTCGTGCCAGTCGTAAAGGTAGTCGGTTCCCAGGTCGACGTCGGGCAGGCGCTTGGGGAGTCCATGCCGGGGCATCCAGAGCTCTCTCACCACCGGGTAGTACTCGGGGGGCAGGGGCGTCTGCATGAGCACGTAGTCGTCGGTCACATCCACGACCAACACCTTGACCAAGTTGTATTCCCAGAGATTGCCTTCGAGTTGGGCCACGTCCGTGTTGCCTCCTTCGCTGGATAGGACGGAGCACGCCCGCAAATGGGAGCGCGGCCCGGGGCTTACTCGCGAATCTTCGGCGGGTCGGGCGCCACTTCGATCGGCTTGCGGAACGCCCCTTCGATCTGGGTCTTGATCACGTCGGCAGGGAGGTCGACCGTGGAGTCGGCGACGACGTGGAACGGGATGAGGACCGTGACGCGGCGGTTGGAAAAGTCGAGCGGCTTGTCGGGCTTGCGCAGCTTGTTGGCGGCGTAACCCCGCACCTGCGAGATCTGCTTGAGGGTGACCCCGCCGCTTTGCAGCGCGCGCTTCATCGCAAGGGCGCGGTCCGTGCTGAGGTTGAGGTTGTCGTAGTTCGCGCCGGCATAGGGCATCGCGTCGGTGTGGCCCTCGACGACCATCGTTCGACCCGACTGGGCCAGCAGCGGAGCGACTTTGGCGATCAGCCTCTTGGCGTCCGGGCGGATGACGGCCTTCCCGGTTTCGAAGAACACGGACCCGCTGGCCTCCATGAACTCGATCCGCAGCCCCTCCTCGGTGATCGACATCTCCATGTTCTTGAACAGGTTGCGCAGACTCGCGTCGGAGCCGATCGCCTCTTCAAGCTTGGTCTCGATCTTCTTGATCTCTTCTTTGTCCGATTTCTCCGCCATGTTCATCGTGTCCCCGCCCTGGCCTTGGCGGGGCGAGGGAGAGCCGGGAATGGCGAACGGGGTGCGCGACTTCGGTGGGTTCTTGATGAAGCCGTTCGGGTCGTTGAAGTAGCCGGCGACCATCGAGCGCGTCTCGTCCGACATGCCCATGATCCACATAACCATGAAGAACGCCATCATCGCCGTCACGAAGTCCGCGTAGGCCACCTTCCACGAGCCGCCGTGGTGCCCATGGCCCTGGACCTTCTTCTTCTTGATGATGATGGGGGTGCCGTCGTTCATCAGGCCGCCTTCTGCTCCTTCACGGAGGTCTCCATCTCGGCGAAGCCCGGCCGCACGCTCGGTTCGATGTTGCGACGCGCGAACTCGACGCAGGTGATCGGGGACTCGCCGCGGGCGAAGCTGAAGAGCGCGAAGCGGATGCAGTTCATGTACGACGACTCTGCCGAGAGGCGAAGCTCGATCGCGCGCGAGATCGGTGCGAACACGCCGTACGCGAGGAGGATGCCGAGGAACGTGCCGACGAGCGCCGCGGCGACCGACTCGCCGATCGCGGCCGCGTCGCCGCCGATCTTGCCCATCGTGATGATGACGCCGAGCACCGCCGCGACGATGCCGAAACCGGGCATCGCATCGCCGACCGTCTGGATCGCCTCCGCGGGGACCCGAGCCTCGTGGTGGGCGGTCTCGAGGTCGATCTCCATCATCTCCGAGAGATCGTGCGGGCCGACCGCACCGGTGAGGATCACCTTCATCGTGTCGCAGAAGAACGCGACCGCGTGGTGGTTGGCCAGGAACGTCGGGAACTCGCTGATGATCGCGCTCTCCTCTGGATTCTCGACGTGCTGCTCAAGCCCCAACAGACCCTCTTTGCGGGCGACGTTGAAGAGCTGGTACATCATTTTGAGGATCTCGAGGTACGCCTCTTTGGTGAACGGGTCGGGCTTGAGGAGCCCTGTGAACGCCTTGATCGCGCTCGAGAGGTTCTTCATGCCGTTCGCGCCGAGGAACGAGCCGAAGCCGCATCCGCCGAGGATGATGAACTCGTTGATCTGAATGAGCACGGCGATGTTGCCGTGATGCATGACGTATCCGACCATCGTCGCCGCCAGCACCAACACGATTCCAATGATCGTAAACATTAGCCGCCCATCGCTCCCCGCCTGACCCTCATGGCACCCAAGGGTTCTATTCCACACTGCCCCCGCATTTTTGAGGTGCCCCGGGCGAAATTCTCCGACCGCGGGCCAGGCAGATACAATGGGAAGTATCGGCACGCTGCGCCGAACATCGTGATGCCTTCCTCCACCCGACGCGTCCACCTCCTCGACCCCCACACCGTGAACCAGATCGCCGCGGGCGAAGTGGTCGAGCGGCCCGCGTCCGTGGTGAAGGAGCTGGTGGAGAATGCGCTGGATGCCGGCGCGACCCGCATCGAGGTCGAACTGGCGGACAGCGGGCGCTCGCTGATCCGGGTCGCGGACGACGGCCTCGGCATGGACCTGGAGGATGCCCAGGCGGCTCTTCAACGGCACGCGACGTCGAAGATCTCTTCGGCCGACGACCTGCTCGAGGTGCGGAGTCTCGGATTTCGGGGGGAGGCGTTGCCCTCGATCGCCTCAGTTTCGCGCATGACCCTCTCGTCCGGCGTCGAAGACGGGCTGCGGCACGTGCTGGTCGTGGAGGGCGGACGCTTGGACGAGCCCCGTCGCGCGTCGGGCCCGCGGGGCACCGAGGTGCGCGTGGAGGACCTCTTCTTCAACACCCCGGCGCGGCTCAAGTTCTTGAAGTCCGACACCACGGAGTTGGGGCAGTGCCTGGAGGTGGTGTCGCGCCACGCGATCGGGCACCCTTCCGTGTCCTTCACCGTCAGCCACAACGGCCAAGAGGTGTTGCGCACCTCCGGCTCGGGCGAGCTCTTGGAGGCCATCGCGGGCGTGTGGGGAAGGGACGTCGCCCGCTCCCTCGCGGAGGTGGACAGCGCCACGGCTGGCATGCGGGTGCAGGGGTTTGTGAGCCCTCCCCACGTCACCCGCCCCACGCGGGCGTACCAGTTCGTCTTCGTGAACGGCAGGCCGGTGCGCTCCCGCACGCTGATCGCCGCGCTGGACCAGGCGTTTCGGGACTTGACTCCCGAGCGCCGGTACCCGGTGTTGGCGTTGTCGATCGACATCGACCCTGCGCGGGTCGACGTCAACGTGGCGCCGACCAAGAGCGAGGTGAAGTTCCAGCACGAGGGTCAGGCGTTCGACGCGTTGCGCTACGCGATCCGCTCGGCTCTGATGGAGCATGGAATGATGCCCGCCGCGACCGGCGTCGGTGCGGCGAACGAGGCGCTGTCGGCGCTGCGGGGGGACGGAGGCGGCTTCGCGGGGTTTTGGGCCCCGAGTTCCGGGGGCAGCGCGGCGTCGCTCGATGCGCAGCGGCCTCTGGAGATGCCGCTCTCGGACGTCGCCGCGGTGCAAGCGTCGCAGCCGCTGCAAACGGAGCGTTACCCGTTCGCCGAGCTTCTGGACGGCCTGCGCGTGCTGGGCCAGGTGATGAACACGTTCATCGTCGCCGACACGCGCCGCGGCATCGTGATCGTGGACCAGCACGTGGCGCACGAACGCATCCTCTACGAGTATCTGTGCGGGCTCAAAGGCCCCACGGCCATCGAGCGGCAGACGATGCTCGCGCCGGAGACGCTTCATCTGGACCGTCGCGCGGCGGTGATCCTGCGCGAGCGGCTCGAAGAGGTGGTGAACGTCGGTTTCGACATCGAGCCGTTCGGAGGCGAGAGCTTCCTGGTGCGCGCGGCGCCCGCCGCGCTGCGGGGCAAGGACCCGCTGAAGGTGTTGCGAGACCTGGCGGACGAGTTGGTGGATTCCGTGGTGTCGCGCAAGCTCGCCCCCACGCGCGAGCAGATCTGGATCACGAGTTCTTGCAAGATGGCGGTGAAGGCGGGCGACCCCCTCGGGATCGCGGAGATGGAGAAACTCATCGTGGACCTCGCCAGCACCGAAAACCCCTACATGTGCCCCCACGGCCGCCCCATCACCCTCACGTTGACGTCCGAGGAGCTGTTGCGGCGCTTCAAGAGGACTTGATTCCTGGTTTGTGGTTGGTGGTTTGTGGTTTGTGGGGGTGAGGGGCAGGGGTGAGGGAGAAAGGGCCAGAACCCCCTCGCCCCTCTGGGGGAGAGGGGGCAGGGGGTGAGGGGCTGTGAGCGAAGCGAACTGCCGTAGCGAATTGTGAGGATTTTAGGGATCGACCCGGGTTTAGAGCGGATCGGATGGGCCCTCGTTCTGCGCGAGGGGTCGCGTCTCACGGCGATCGAGTACGGGTTGATCCAAACCCCGCGCGTCGAGTTGCCGGAGCGGCTGCGCATGGTTCACGAGCAGGCGTGCGAGCTGTTCGACCGCACGGCGCCCGATGCGCTCGCCACCGAGCGGCAACTGTTCGCCGCGAACAAGACCACGGCGCTTCTGGTCGCCCACGCCCTGGGGGTCGTGCTTCTGGCCGCTTCGGAGCGCGGGTTGGAGTGGGCGGAGTACGCGCCCCCGGAGATCAAGCAGGCGGTCGTGGGGAACGGCTCTGCGGACAAGAAGCAGGTGCAGTTCATGGTCCAGCGTCTCCTTTCGCTCAAGGAGACACCCAAGCCCGACGACGTGGCCGACGCCCTTGCGATCGCGATCTGCCACGCCATGCGAAGCCGTGTTTCAGGTCTTTAGTCTGGGAGTGCGCGAGCTTGCTCGCCGCCCTTCAAGGCGGCGACTTGTCGCCGGTCCGCAACGAGAACGAGGCGCCACGTAAGTGCGCTTTGGTTCCCCTCCTGAGCGAGGATAGAAGCACCAGGCGCGGTGGACCCGTCCCATCCATATGCTCCGTCCCACTCCGTACCGGCCTGCCCGCATGGCCCCCGAGGAAAGCGTACGCCTGCTTCGAGAGCAGTACGAAGTTGCAGACGCCCGCCGTTCGGTGCGCATGTTCTCCTCGGACCCTGTTCCTCGCGAGGCGATCGAGTGGGCGATCCGCATTGCGGGAACGGCGCCAAGCGGGGCGCACAAGCAGCCTTGGCACTTCGTGGCCATCGGCGACCCCGAACTGAAACGGCGGTTGCGCGAGGCGGCGGAGGAGGAGGAGCGGAAGTTCTACGACGAGAAGGCCCCGCCCGAGTGGCTTGAGGCGTTGGCTCCACTTGGAACCGACTTCAAGAAGGAGCATCTCACCGAGGCCCCGTGGGTGATCATTGTCTTTCGACGCGACTACGACGTGCGGGAGGATGGGACGCGCGCGAAGAATTACTACATGACGGAGTCCGTGGGGATCGCCGTGGGATTTTTGATTCAAGCGCTGCATCGTGCCGGACTCGCGACATTGACCCACACCCCGTCGCCGATGACGTTCTTGCGGGACCTGTGCGGTCGCCCGCTGAACGAGAAGCCGTTCGTCGTGCTCCCGGTTGGTTACCCCGCTGCGGACTGCGTGGTGCCCGGACTCGAACGAAAGCCGCTGGAGGGGATTGCGGAGTTTCGGTAGGGCCGCCCCCCGGTACACTCCCCCTATGATCATCCGGTACGCCATCGGGCTCTTGGCAGGGGCGGGGGCGGGGTTTGGCTACCACCTGCTGATGAAGGCGATCGGGTCGCAGTGAATCAACTGCCATCAACCGGCGGTGCCGGTGATCGGAGGGGCGCTCGTTGGACTGTTCATCGTCCTGACCAGCTCCCGCTAGACCTATGAACGCGCCGCTCGCGGTGTACGTGCACACGCCATTTTGTCCGTCGAAGTGCGGCTATTGCGACTTCAACTCGTACGCGATGGACGGACCGATCGTCGAACGGACGATTGTGGCGATCGAGCGGGAGATTCGGTCCAGCCCCTGGGCGGGGCGTCCCGCCAAGACGGTGTTCTTCGGCGGCGGGACCCCGACATTTCTGACGGAACACCAACTCGTCGGGCTCTTGAACGCCGTGTTGGAGGTCCACCCCCCGGTCGAGGGCGCGGAGATCACGAGCGAGGCGAACCCGGGAACGGTGGACAGGCCCAAGTTCGCCGCGATGCGCGCGGCGGGCTTCAACCGCATTTCCCTGGGGGCGCAGAGCTTCTTGGAAGACGACCTGGTGCTACTTGGCCGTGTGCATCGTGTCGGCGAGATCGAGCGCGCGGTGCTCGCGGCGCGGGATGCGGGGTTCGACAACGTCAACCTCGATCTCATGTTCGCCCTGCCCGGCCAGACCCTGCGGGCGTGGGGCGCCAACCTCGATCGCGCGATCGCGCTGACACCCGAGCATCTCAGCCTGTACTGCCTCACGCTCGAACCGAACACTCCCTTCTACAAGGAGCACTTGCGCGGGACGCTCGTGCAGCCGGGCGAGGAGCCTCAGGTCGCGATGTACGAAGAGGCCGTGGACCGGGCGGGCGCCGCGGGCTACGCGTGCTACGAGATCAGCAACTTCGCCAAGCAGGGAAGAGAGTGCGCCCACAACCTGTGCTACTGGCGAGGTGAGGAGTACGCGGCCTATGGGCCGGGTGCCGTGGGCCGAGTGGGTCCGACGCGCCGGACGAACCTGAAACACCCCGAGCGTTACAGCGCCGCCGTCGAGGCCGGAGCCGATCCCGCCTTCGAAGAGGAGGCGCTCGACGCAGAGACGCTGCGGACGGAACGCCTGATGCTGGGCCTGAGACTCGCCGAAGGGGTGCGCGCCGAAGGCGTCGCTCCCGAAGCGGTACGCCGGCTCGTCGACCGCGGCTGGCTCGAAGCCCCGAACGGCACCCTGCGCCTCACCCGCGAGGGCCGCCATTTCTGCACCGAAGCCACGTTGGAACTGATGTAGGAGGGTTCGCCCCGACGTTCGAGCGCCTCTCGTCAGGGCGGTCGCCACACCGCGGGATGACGAGAGACGCGAGATGACCATGCACCGCGGGATAGACTCCCAGGCATGCAGCTTCGCATGTGGATGTTCGACCTCGCTCGCGAGCAGGCGCCGACCCTGGACCACCTGCGCACGTGGTGCGCCCTGACGCGCGACTCGGGATTCAACGCGCTGGGGCTCTACCTTGAGCATCGGTTCGCCTACCCTTCGGCGCCTTGGGCCGCGGGCGTGGGCGCGGTGACGCCCGAGATGGTGCGATCGCTGCATCGCGAGTTTCCCGAAATCCAGATCGTCCCCTTCGTGAACCTGCTCGGGCACTTCGAGGGGGTGCTTTACACCGAAGAGGGGAAGCGGTACCGCGAAGAGCTGTTCAAGGGCATGCAGGCGTGCCCCTCCAAGCCTGAGTTTGTGGCGTTCGCCGAGCGGCTGCTGGACGACGTCATGGACGCGTTCGACAGCGACCTCATTCACATCGGTGGGGACGAAACGTGGCAGTTGGGTCTATGTCCCGAGTGCAAGGCGAGGGTCGAGGCCTCCGAAGGTGACGGTAAGGCGGCGATCTACGGCGAGCATTTCGGCTCCATGGCCCAGCGGGTGCTCGACCGAGGCAAACGGCCCGCGGTGTGGGGCGACATGTTCCTCGACCATACGACGGCACTGCAGTCCATGCCCAAAGAGACCCTGATCTTCGATTGGCAGTACTTCAAATCGTGCGAGCCGAGCAGTCGCACGTTCCTCGACGCGGGCCACGAGGTCGTGTGCTGCCCCGCCCTCCACACGTACAACGCCACGTGGATGCACGTGCCGCAGAGCGAGGAGAACGTGCGCACGCTCGCCGCCGATGCGACCCGTCTGGGCGCCCACGGAGTCTGCGTCACCACCTGGGAGAACGCCCTGATGGGCGCCTACGACACCCTCGCGCCAGCCATCCGCGCGTGCGGACAAATCCTCATGACCTCGCCGCTCGACGGCGCGGGTGGCGGCGAGTTCCTCCGCGGGTATCTCTCAGAGTCGGAACGCCACGAAGAGTGGGCCCGCCTCATGGGGGTGGAGCTTCAAGAGGCGGGCGGAACGTTCGCGTTCGGAGGCATCCGCAGTTCTCTCAAGGTGCGTCTGCTGCTCAACGCCAATCCGTTCCTGGCGTGGATGCACCATGCGGACGAACTGTGCGGCGAGGTGGGGGACAAGGCGCTCGGCGTGTTCGAGCGCGCGCTGGCGGTAGCGCCGACCGAAGCGATGAAGGGCCCCCCGCAGTTCGGCCGCGGTGCCGTCGAGTTTGTGCGCCTGGCCGAAGCCGCACGCCGCGCGTATGCGGAGGGAAATGTCGAGGCGGCCATCGGCAAGCTCGCGCCGACCCGCATGCTGTTCGATCAGCTCGAAACCGTGGCCAAGCGCACGCACGAGCGCTGCGGGGGCTCGCTTGCGGACATCGAGCGCTGCCGGATCGCCAAAGCGCACGTCGAGCGGGTGATCCAACGCATTCGGCGCTACGGCGATAGGTCGCTGGGGTACCTGCCCGCGTTCGAACACCTATGCCACCCCAAGTTCATGCCACACGACCAGGCCGCATGGTGGCTGATCAACCGCTGGGCCAACGAGTAGCTCCCAGGGCTTACATCCGTTCCGGGGCGGAGATTCCCAGCAGGTCGAAGGTGGCGCGCAGGCCGGTGCGCGCAGCCTCGCAAAGCGCCAGCCTCGCGGCGGACCGCTCGGGCTGCTCGGGCTGGATCACGCGGCACGCGTCGTAGAAGTGGTGGTACGTGCGGGCGAGTTCCACCGCGTAGGTCGTGAGCCGGTGGACGCCGTAGTCTTCGGCGCAGCGTCGTACTTCATGCGGCAGATCCAGAATCTTTTTGATCAGCGCGCCCTCCTTGGAGTGGACCAACAGCTTGCCCAACGAGGAGTCCGCGCGCAGTCCCGCCTCTTCGGCCTTGGCAATGACCGAGCAAATGCGCGCGTGCGCGTATTGGACGTAGAACACCGGGTTCTCGTCGCTCTGCTTGGTCGCCAAGTCGATGTCGAAGTCCATGTGCGTGTCGTGCGAGCGCATCAGATAGAAGAAGCGCGCGACGTCCTTGCCTATCTCTGTGATTACGTGTGGAATTACACTCTCCTTGATCGAGTCCCAAATGCCTGCCCGACGTTTGCTCTGCACGAAGTCTCTTTCGCCCGATCGACGGAAGACATAGTCGTCGATCCTTCGGATCAAGATCTCTCCCTTTGTCGACGCCTCGCCAAGCTGAAAAAGAAGATCCTTGAGTTCAAAGATGGACCCGTCGCGCTTCCGCATCGGTACGGCCCGTCCACCCTTGACGAATCGGACAATCTGAAAAATGATGATCTTCAGGCGCTCTGGTCGATCCGAGACCATTGGATAGCCAAGTGCTTGGTACATCGCGTTCATTCGTCCGATGTATCCATGATGGTCAGGGCCCAGCAGGATCAGGGCCTGATCAAATCCCTTTTGGTTATCAACGACACGATCGGTCAGTTTGTCGCGAAGGTAGGCAATATCTGACGCAATGTATGTAGATCTGCCGTCCGACCGGACCAAGACCCTGTCTTTGTCATCACCGAATGCGGTTGAATGAAGCCAAAGGGCTTTGCCCTGCGAACCGTTCCAATCGCGAGAACCCACTTGCGCCTGTGGTGCGGCGCCGACCTCCGGAGTTTCCGAGCTAAGATATGCATGGCCCTCTTTTTGGAGCCGCTCCAAAACTGTCTGGACCCGTCCGCTCTCGATCAAGCTCTGCTCCCTGAACCATGAATCGAACTGGATGCCAAAGGCCCTAAGTGCTTCCTCTTGATCCTCGATCATTGTCTCTTGGGCGTGCAACCTGAAACTTTTCGAGTCCAGCAGTCCACTTTGCTTTGCTCGTTCAACTATTCGCTTGACTGCGTGGTAGGCCCCAGACTCCGACTCTTCCGGTCTCGCTTTCTTTAGGTAGTAACTGAAGGTTCTCTGGACTAGGTCCGGCAGGAAGTCTTTGCACAGGTCCTTCAACTTTTGGGAATCTGTTGCAGCGTCCTGAATGTCAGATGGATCGACGTAGTGGTCCGCTTCGCGACAGTAGAGAAACACCACTGACGCGCGCTGGAACAGACGTTCAGCCTCTTGAGACCATGCATGTAGCTCCGATTCCTTCAGGAGGTCCGATATAAGGCACGCAATCCAGAGAGATGCGTCCTCCAGTTTGTAGCCTTCGGTGTTTGACGGCAACTTAGATCCCATTTCGATACTTGCATAGGGGTCCTCCTCGCTGATCTGGTTTAGGTGGTGCAACGCCTTGTCATAACCGTCAGTGATGCAGAGTAGATGTAGAGCAGTCTTCACACTACTCAGGAGAGTGCTTGGTTCAAGTTCGAAGTGGCGCAAAACAACGTCGAATACTTGTTCGATTCCAGGTGCGATCTTTGACGAGACTCGCTGTACGTAGGATCCTCGATAACTCATCCTATTAGGCAGGCGCGATCTCGCCCCAACGAGTTTCAGCCAGTAAGCCTCTACAGCCTTGCCGAACAGCCGCATTTGCTCTGAATTCACGCCGTCGTTCACGTAAAACTCGCGGTGGACATGGTTACCGACGGCCTCTAGCACCCGGCATAGCGTGTCCCCGAACGCCGCCCCTCGTCCTGAACCCACCGTTATCGGACCATTGGGGTTTACCGAGACGAATTCAACGTTAAGGTTCAGAGAATTGGAACTGGTGGATCGCTCGAATCCTTCGACAACTTCCGCGGCTTTCCACCCAAGCCATGAGGGATCGAGACGAAAGTTGAGAAACCCGGGCCCGGCGATTTCGATGCTCTCGATGGCATCGTGTTCAAGCAAGCGTGAGGCCAAGGCTTCCGCGATCGATCGCGGGTGTACGCCAGATCTTTTGGCCGCGGTTAGTGCGAACGCGGAAGCGAAGTCGCCATGTTCGGGCTTCTTCGGCTCGGCGACCTCGGGCATCCCATAGTCGCTGTCCGGAAGCTCGCCCGACGCGATCAGGTCGTTCACGGCATCCGCCAAGAGGTGATTGAGAGTGCTTCGAATCAAGAATCGAGTTTACCGGCAGGCGTGCAATCCCTCACAAGAACGCGGACGCGCGTCCCGCGCGAACCGACCGGCACCGAATTCGCGTCGTGAAGGTGAACCC
>JAMLGR010000022.1 GCA_023957775.1 Fimbriimonadaceae bacterium
GCAAGGCGACGAGCAAGCTCGCGCACTCCCACAAGGCGCTCGCGTCTACCATCGAATGCTGACGATGTACGCTAGCCCCGCAACCCCGTACACTGGGCGTATGGCACGCCTCTGGACCCTGACGCTGATGGCCTTCCTCGCCGCCATGGCGGGCGCGCAACTGTCCAAGCCCGAAAGAACGGCTCTCGAGCACGTCCTCTACCTGGGGAACATGGGGTTGTCCGACCTGGATTTCGAGAAGCGCATCTTCAGCCCTCCCATGCGGCCGGAGCTTGTGGATCTTGCCCTGGATCACCCCCTGCAGGCGGCCGATGCTTTGATGGCACTTCACGCGGACTCCGGCAAGGGGGAGCTGTCCACGTTGCTGGACCTTGCCCGGCGCCGCATCTTGGGCGATGTGCCCGACGTGCGCCCGCTGACGATCCAGCCGACTCCCATGAACGATCCCGGGCTTCCCGCGTCGTTGCGAGCGCCGATCGAACGACTGGCGCTCAACGTCGCGCAGGCCAACGCGGACGTGCGCACGGCGTTGGAGAAACTGGACGCCGCCGAGCAGAGGTACCTGATCGAGAACCTGCCGGCATGGGCGACCGAGGAGCCGAGCGTCAAGTTCGACTTTTCACCGAATCCCCGACCCGACCAGGCCAAGATTCTGGAGTTGGTGGGGCGCATCGACCTTCCGCTGATGCGCCGCGCGGCCGTGATGCTCGCGAAGAGCGTCGAGGACGCCGCCCAGGCGCTGCGCGCCGTCGTGCGCGACGAGCCGCCTTTCACGGGCGTCGTCCGGTTCACGGCCTATGGGCTCAAAGTCGTGCTCGGCGGAGTGGACGCCACGGTCCACACGGATCGAGACGCGATGCTCACGATCGATCTGGGCGGCAACGATCGGTACACGGGGCGCCACGGCGCGGGCCCCGGATACGCGTCGGTGCTGCTCGATCTGTCGGGAGACGACGTGTACGACGTGCCGGATCTGAGCGTGGGGGCCGGGCTTCTCGGCATCGGGCTCGCCTACGATCTGGGAGGCAACGACGGGTACCGCGGCAAGTCTCTGGCGTTCGGCGCGGGCCTCGCCGGCGTCGGCGCGTTGGTGGACGAGGCGGGCAGCGACACGTACTCCGCCTCGACCCTGGCGCTTGGTTATGGGCAACTTGGCGAGGGCATCTGCCTCGATATCAAGGGCAACGACGTCTACTCGGTCGCGCTCGGCGGGGAAGGGGCGGCCCGAACCGCGGGAGTCGGGTGGCTCGTCGACCGTGCGGGAAGCGATATGTATAGGGCCGGTGGCCTTATTCTGAATGCTCCCCTGTTTGCAGACGTGTACTATTCGAACGCTCAGGGCTACGGCTCGGGATACCGTGAGGACACGGGCGGATTGGGAGGCGGCGTGGGTCTGCTGACCGATCACGGAGGCGACGACGCCTACCTCGGGGAGACCTATTGCCAAGCGGCAAGCTACTGGTTTGCCATTGGATCCCTGTACGATTCGGGTGGCCACGACACATACAGTGCGTACCACTATGCCCAGGCCAGCGCGATGCACGCGTGCGGGGCGTTCCTGTTCGACCTCGCCGGGGACGACGCGTACGCGGTGAAGGTCGGTGCGGCGCACGCGATCGGCCACGACTACGGCGTGGCGATGCTCCTCGACCGCGCGGGCAACGACGTGGTGGCGGGCCGGGACAGCCGACCCGGCACGGGCAACGCCAACGGCTTGGGTGTGTATCTGGACATGCAGGGCGACGACCGTTACTTCGGCCCGCCGGCGGCGGGCAACGGGGCTCGGGGTTCTGGCTCGTTGGGCGTGTTCGTCGACGCGACGGGATCGGACCGATACGCCGAGGGGTTGGAGGACGGGGCCGCGCGGGTCGGCGAGACGTGGGAGGTCGCGCTCGACGAGGAGGGCGTGGCCGTGTCGGGTGGCGGGCAGACTCCGGTGCCCACCCGCCCCTCGCCGACGCCGGGCTCTGCGCCTCTGGCGTCGCCCAACGAGCTGGAGGCCATCTACGAGAAGGCCACCCAGTGGGGCGTGGGTACGGCGCAGGAGGAGGTGGCCGACAATCTCGATCGCCTCGTCGCCATGGGGCAGCCCGCGCTGGAGTGGATGTTGCGGAACAAGCTGAAGGCCGCGACACGGCTGCACATCCGCGCGTTCGTCCACGTCGTCGGCGCGCTCGGCGGCACGGGTCGGTCGATGCTTGCCCCCTACGTCGCCGATGCGGACGACGACGTGGCCCGGGTGGCTCTGTCCGTCGCGATCGACGCGCACGCCACCGAAGCGGGGCAGTACCTGGGCCAGGCCTTGAATCGACCGGCGTTGGCCCGGTTGGCCGCTCGCGCCGCTGGAGCCTTGGGAGCGAAGGAAGCGTTGCCGGAACTGATGCCGCTCGCCGCCTCGAAGGATCGCTTTCTGGCGCTTGCGGCCGTCGTTTCCATGGCTCAGATCGGCGATGTCCAGGCGCTCGGGACGGGGCAGTTTCTCCTCACGTCTTCCGATCTGCCGATCCGGAAGGCCGCTGTGGGCCTCGTCGCCAAGTTCCCCCAGCAGGCGCTGACGATCGCAAAGACGCTGATCGAGGATCCCAACGAGAAGTCGGCGCGGACCGGTGTCGAGCTGCTCGCGGCCGTCGGTTCCCCCGAAGCGATGCAAGCCGCCGGCGCGGCGCTCTCGGATCCGCGACCCGGTGTGCGCGTCCAGGCGCTGCTCGCCGTGGACGGCCGCTGCCCCGGCGCTTTCCACCCCAAACTCGTCGAACTTCGATCCGATCCCAGCGAAGCCGTGCGCGCTGTCGCCAAAAGAATCAAAGGCTCCTGACCAGAGCCGATTCCCGATTCCCGATTCCCGGTTCCCCTCCCAAATGGTATCCTCAGCGCCGGCAAACGTTGACACGCACACTCATCCTGAGCGACGGGACGGTGATCGAGGGAAAGCCACTCGGCGCCGTCGGCCAGACGACCGGCGAAGTCGTCTTCAATACCGGCATGACGGGCTATCAGGAGATCCTGACGGACCCGAGCTACGCCGGGCAAATCGTCCTTTTCACCTATCCCTTGATCGGCAACTACGGCATCAACGCCGACGATTTCGAGTCCGACAGACTCCAGCCGGCCGGGATCATCGTGCGGGAGGCCTGCGAGACGCCGTCCAACTGGCGTTCCGCCAAATCGCTCCACCAGCTCCTCGACGAGCGGGGCGTGGTCGGCATCCAAGGGGTGGACACGCGCGCGATCACCAAGCGCATCCGCAGCGGCGGCGTCACCATGGGCGTGATCACGAGCGGGTCTCCGGACGAAGCCCTCGCCAAACTCCGCGCCGCCCGTCCGTACGACGAATCGGATTTCGTGTCGAGCGTCACCACGCGCATCCCTTACGCGTGGGGCTATGCCGGCCGCGAGTCGATCGAAGACCCGAGCACATCGTTCAAGCACCGGCTGGTGGTCCTCGATTGCGGCCTCAAATTCAACATTCTCCGCCGGTTCGCCGCGGCGGGATGTCGTTCGATCGTGCTGCCTGCGACGACCCCCGCCGATGAGGTTCTCGCATGGAATCCCGACGGCATCCTGCTCTCGCCGGGGCCGGGCGACCCCAGCCGCCTCGAGCCCGTCATCGAGACCGTGCGCCAGCTCTTGGGGAAGAAGCCGATCTTTGGAATCTGCCTGGGGAACCAGATGCTGTGCCACGCGATCGGAGGCAAGACGTTCAAGCTCAAATTCGGGCACCGAGGTTCCAACCACCCCGTGAAAGACCTGCGCACCGGAACGGTGACGATCACATCGCAAAACCACGGGTACGCCGTCGACCCGGACTCGCTCGAGGGAACGGGCGCCCAGGTCACGCAGCTTAACCTCAACGACGGGACCGTCGAAGGCATCGAGGTGCCCGAGCTGCGCGCGAGCAGCATCCAGTACCACCCCGAAGCGGCACCCGGACCCTGGGACAGCCGACCCTACTTCCACCACTTCGTGGAAGAGATGGCGCGCGGGTAGGGGCGGGAATCGGGAGCCGGGAATCGGGAATCGGGAATCGGTGGGAGACAGTAACATCGATCCATGGGCATCGAGTGGGCGTTGATTCTCCCCGCCTTGCTGGCCGCTGGCACCTTCCCGGGCACCGAACTGGTCTCCCCGAACGGCAACCTCAAGGTCCGCGTGAACTTGCCGGAACAAGCCACGTGGTCGCTCGCCGTCGGAGGGAAGGAACGCCTCGGGCCCTGCCGATTGAGCCTGACTGTCAAAGGCTTCGGCGACCTCTTCGCCGGTGCGCGCGTGTTGGATCAGCGGCGAAGGACGGTCGACGAGCGGATTCCCGTGCTCTTTGGGAAGGCCTCCGAAGCGCGCAATCACTTCGAAGAGCTTCGGCTCCAGTTGGCGGGCGCGGGCGGGATGCGGGTCGACGTCGTGTTTCGGTGCTTCGACGACGCCGTGGCGTTTCGCTACGAGATACCCGAGCAACGCGAGTGGTCCTCGGTGACCGTGGCCGATGAGCGCTCCACTTTTGGGGTCCTCGATCGGCCGACCGCGTACGTCCAGTACCTGGAGAACTTCACCACGTCCCACGAGCATCCGATCGCGGCCGTCGCGTCGGACGCGATTCAGGCGGACACGCTGCTCGACACCCCGCTGACCCTGCAGTGGAGCGACGGGACGTGCCTCTCCATCACCGAGGCGGCCCTGAGGCACTACGCGGGCATGTCGCTGATGCGCAGACCCGGGCGCGCCCCCTGCGAACTCGCGAGCGAGCTTTCGCCCCGTCCCGATGGCGACAAGGTCGTGCGCGCACTCCCGATGGCCTCGCCCTGGAGGGTGGCGCTCGCGGGCGCCTCCGCGCGGGCCCTGCTCGAATCCCAGACCCTCTACTGCCTGAACGACCCATCGGAGATTGGCGACACGTCTTGGATCCAGCCGGGAAAGATGACCTGGTCGTGGTGGAACGGCTACCTGTACGACGCGCACCCAACCCCGCCGATCCTCGGGCTGGAGATGCAGAAGAAGACGATCGACTTCTGCGCGGACAACGGCATCCTCTACCACGACGTGGTCGCCGACGAACGGGACCAGCCGTGGTACCGGCAAGTCCGCCCAGGGCTTTTCCCGGGACCCGGAACCGACGTGACGCAGGTGCGCGCCGATTTGGACCTGCCCGCCGTGCTGGCCTACGCGAAATCGCGGGGGGTTCGCCTGTGGACCTGGGTGCACCAGGGCGCCCTGAGGGGCCGGGTGGAGGAGGCCTTCGCCGCGTTCGAGAAAATGGGCTGGAGCGGGATGATGGTCGATTTCTTCGATCGGGACGACCAGGAGACCGTCGAGTACGCCGAATCGATCCTCAAAGCGGCCGCCAAGCACCACATCCTCATTCATTTCCACGGCATGTACAAGCCCACAGGCTGGCAGCGCACGTTCCCGAATCTGATGAACCACGAGGGTTCCCGCAACCTCGAATACATGAAGTGGGGCGACACGTGTCCGCCCGAGCACACGCTGCGGGTGGCGTTCACCCGACTGGTCGCGGGTCCGATGGACTACCACCTCGGAGGGTTCCGCTCGGTCCGCCGGGATCAGTTCCAACCGCACAACGTGGGGCCGAACGTCTTGGGAACGCGTTGCTTCAACCTCGCGCTCTATGTGTGCATCGACAACCCGACGCCGATGGTTGCGGACTACGCCGCGGCCTACCTGGGCCAGCCTGGCTTCGAGTTCGTGAAGGACGTGCCGACCACCTGGGATGAAACCCGCGTGCTGGCCGCGGATATCGGCGACGTGCTGGTCATGGCCCGCCGCAAGGGCCGCGCCTGGTACCTGGGAGCGATCGGCGCCAACGGCCCGCACGACCTCGATCTCGACCTGGGGTTTCTTGGTCCGGGCTCGTTCCACCTCGATTCGTGGCGAGACGGACCCGACACCCCCAACGACCCCAACACCCTCGTGCGCGAGTCCCGAACCGTGCAGGGAAGCGGGCGGCTGAAGGTGCATCTCGCACCCGACGGCGGCTTCGTGGCGAAGATTTCGCCGTAGGACGACCGACGACAAACGACCAACGACCAGCCGAAGCATGCGCGCCCGCGCCCGCATCTGTCACAATCTCTCCTTGGAATGAAGGTCCTCGTGATCGGCAGCGGCCCCATCGTCATCGGACAAGCCGCCGAGTTCGATTACGCAGGCACCCAGGCGTGTCGCGCGTTGCGGGAAGAGGGCCACGAAGTCGTCCTGATCAACAGCAACCCCGCGACGATCATGACGGACTGGGAAATCTCCGACGCGCTCTACATCGAGCCCCTGACCCCCGAGTTCTGCGAACGCGTGATCGAGCGCGAGCGTCCCGACGCCCTCCTTCCAACCTTGGGCGGCCAGACCGGCCTCAACCTCGCCACACAACTGTCGGACCGGGGAACGCTCGACAAGTTCAACGTCAAAGTCCTGGGCACGCCGCTCACCGCGATCAAGAAGGCGGAGGATCGAGAGCTGTTCCGCGCGCTGATGCGGGAGATCCGGGAGCCGGTGCCGGAGAGCTTCATCGTCGAGACGCCCGAGCAGCTCGAAGCGATCCTGCCGGTGATGGTCCCCGACGGCGACGGACGCGAGATCGAATTCCCCTACCCGCGCATCGTCCGCCCGGCGTTCACCTTGGGCGGCACGGGCGGCGGCATCGCCAACACTCCCGAGGAGCTTTGGGAGATCGGCTTGAAGGGCCTGCAGCTCTCGATGCGGAGCCAATTGATGGTGGAGCGCTCGCTCTTGGGGTGGAAAGAGGTCGAGTACGAGGTGATGCGCGACGGCGCGGGCAACGTGATCACCGTCTGCAACATGGAGAACCTCGACCCGATGGGCGTCCACACCGGCGACTCCATCGTCGTCGCTCCCAGCCAGACCCTGAGCGACATCGAGTACCACATGTTGCGCACCGCGAGCCTGAAGATCATCTCCGCGCTCGGCATCGAAGGCGGCTGCAACGTGCAGCTCGCGGTGAACCCCGACTCTTTCGACTACTACATCATCGAAGTGAACCCGCGCGTGTCGCGCTCCTCGGCCCTGGCGAGCAAGGCCACGGGCTATCCCATCGCCCGGGTCGCGGCGAAGATCGCCTCGGGCAAAACGCTCGACGAGATCGCCAACCAGGTCACGGGGACGACCCAGGCGTGCTTCGAGCCCGCGCTCGACTACTGCGTCGTGAAGATTCCGCGATGGCCTTTCGACAAGTTCACCACGGGCGATCGTTCGCTGTTCACCCAGATGAAGGCGACCGGCGAAGTGATGGCGATCGATCGCACGTTCGAGTCGGCCCTGCTGAAGGCGATCCGCGGCCTCGAAGTGCGTTCGAAGGACCTCCGGCACGTTCGGTTCCAGGGAGGGCCCGAGGCCGAGCCGATGACCGACGAAGCCCTGCGCGCGGCGATCCAGAAGCCCACGGACGAACGCCTGTGGGCGCTTGCGGAAGGGCTGCGGCGCGGATGGGGCATTGCCGAGGTCCATCGCCTGAGCCGGGTCGACAACTGGTTCCTCGAGAAGATCTGGAATCTGGTGGCGCTGGAGATGCGCATGGTCCGCGCCGGCACGACGCGCAGCGCGCGGGGCCGCCAGGGAATCGAGGTTTCGAACCTGGTCTACGACGCGTTTCTCCTGGGTTTCTCCTCGCCCACGATTCTCTCCCTGCTCGGGGCCGCGACCCAAGACGCGTTCGGCGAGTTTGTGAGGAAGGAGGTCGATCGCCTGAAGGTGCAACCGGTGTTCAAGATGGTCGACACGTGCGCGGGCGAGTTCGAGTCGAAGACCCCTTACTACTACGGCACCTTCGAGGAGGAAGACGATGTGGTTTGAAGGGTTTGTGGTTTGTGGTTTGTGGTTTGTGGGGGAGGATTCCCCTTGCCCTTCCGGGGGAGAGGGGGCAGGGGGTGAGGGGCTCCGATGAGCACCGTCCTGGTCCTGGGTTCCGGACCCATCCGCATCGGGCAGGGGATCGAGTTCGACTACTCGTGCGTGCACTGCGTGTGGGCGCTCGAGCGCATGGGGCACCGCGCGGTGATCGTGAACAACAACCCCGAGACGGTCTCCACGGACTTCGACACGGGGGATGGTCTCTACTTCGAGCCGGTCACGCTCGAGGACGTCCTCGACGTCGTCGCGCACGAGAAACCCGTGGGCGTCGTGGTGCAGTTCGGCGGGCAGACGGCGATCAACCTTGCCGAGGGGCTCACCGCGAACGGGGTCCAGGTCCTCGGGACGCCGACCGAGGCGATCTCCGCCGCGGAGGATCGGGACCAGTTCGAGCACCTTCTCACGCGGTTGGGGATTCCCAAGCCTCCGGGCCGGGCCGTGCGCTCGCTGGAAGAGGCCGTCGTGGTCGCTCAGGAGATCGGGTACCCCGTGCTCGTGCGTCCGAGCTTCGTGCTTGGCGGCCGCGCGATGGAGATCGTGTTCGACGAGGCGCACCTGCGCGGGTTCTACTGGGAGGCGGACGAGGCGAACCCGGGCCAGCCGGTGCTCGTGGACAAGTACGTGCTGGGCACCGAGGCCGAGGTGGACGTGATCTCCGACGGCGTCGCGACCCTGGTGCCCGGCATCATGGAGCACGTGGAGCGCGCCGGGGTCCACAGCGGCGACTCGATGGCGGTCTATCCCCCGGTGGGGCTCACGCCGGACGTGCAGGGGCAGATGGTGCGCAGCGCCTGCCGACTCGCCCGGGAACTCGGCGTGAAGGGGCTCATGAACATCCAGTTCGTGATCGCCGACGATGCCGACGGCAAGCCCACGGCGTACGTGCTCGAGGTGAACCCCCGAGGATCGCGCACCGTGCCGTACCTCAGCAAGGTGACGGGCATTCCGATGGTCGATCTTGCCACGCGCTGCATGATGGGTGCGACGCTCGAGGAGATGGGCTACGGCAGCGGCCTCTGGTGGCCCGGCACCGACACCGTTGCCGGTGTGCCGGGGGTTTCCATGGAGGCAGGCGGGGCCGCCGTTCCCCCGAAGGTCCCGGGCCGCGTCTATCCCGAAGCGCTCTTCGAAAAGGGCTCGCCCGAACTCCCCACGCCTCGGTTCTATGCCGTCAAGGCGCCGGTGTTTTCCTTCCAGAAGTTGGGTCGGGTTGAACCCAGCCTGGGACCGGAGATGAAGTCCACCGGCGAGGTCCTCGGCGTGGACTTCACGTACGAGTCGGCTCTCTACAAGGCGATGGTCGCGAGCGGCATCGTGTTCAAGGGAAGGGGTCGCGTGCTGCTCACGGTGCAGGACTCCGACAAGCAGGCCGCCGTGGAGATCGGGCGAAAGATGGCCGCGTCGGGGTTCCAGTTGAACGCGACCGGTGGAACGGCGCGCTGCCTGCGCGAGGCCGGGGTGGAGTGCGAGTCGCTGAACAAGATTTCCGAAGGATCGCCCAACCTGCTCGACACGATCCTGCGGGGTGAGGTCAGCCTGATGGTCAACACGCCCAGCCCCGACAAGGTGGCCGAGCTCGAGGCGGCGCGTATTCGACGCGCGTGCATCGAGACCGGCGTCGCGTGCGTGACGAACATCGACACCGCCGCGGCGCTGGCAAGCGCGCTCGGCGTCTTCGCCGAGCCGAAGCAAGCCTCGTGTCTCCGGCTCGACGAGTACCTCCAAAGCCGGGAATGAGGCGGCGTCCCGGGTGCCGCGCCCGCTGGACGGGCGTGCTCACGCTCAAAGCCGGGAATGAGGCGGCGTCCCGGGTGCCACGCCCGCTGGACGGGCGTGCTCGCTCCCGCTGAGTTTTCGTGGCACCCCCTCTGCTACGGAACTGGCGGTGGGGGTGGGACTTGCCTGCCCACTTCGCCAATGCCCAGGAACGGGAGCATGCCCTTCTTGAACTGCTCCACGCGCTTGGCGATCAGGGTCTTGAAGTCCGCCGGGAGGTTCTCGATGGCGATCGGGGTGGCCTTGGGATCGTGGGCGTCGTCCTGCAACAGCCGGTCCATGAACACGCTGGGGCCGAGGGCGAAGCTGAAGTCGAGCTTCTTGCGCTGCCCGACCCGCACTTTGTCCAACTGGGGCATCATCGAGGCCACGGCTCCGAAATTGGGATCCTGTCGGAACATCTCGAACAGTGCCAACTCGTCGACGCCGAGCGCGCCGCGCAGGAGCGCGGATTCCATCACGCCGCCGCCCGGTGTTTCCGGGGAGTTCGCGAGCACGACGATGGGGGCGTTGGTGAGCTGCATGGTCACGCGGCCCGCCGCCGGCAGTCCCGTCGGCATCACCTCGGTGGGCTCCTCGCGAAAATCTTGGGTCTGGCCGGGCATGAACGCCGCGACCATCTCCATGAAGTCGCCGCTGTCGGGCTTCTTCGGGCCGATTCGCAACTTGGCGTCGCTGCCAAACGCCATGGCCGCCACGAAGTTCCGTTGCTGAATCGAGAGATTGGGCAGGGGAATGGCTTCGCCGCGCGCCAAGAGATCCCGTTGGCCCGGTGTCAGCGTCGAGTAGAAGCGCAGCATGTCCCAATCTTGGGGACCCGCCATTCCGCTCCCCACGCTGTTCGGCGCGAAGAGCATGAGGTGCAGCATCGCGCCCGGCGTCTCCATCGGAGGTTCGGCGGCGAGCGCATACGATGCCAGGTCGTCGAGGGAGGGCACCCCTTTGGTCTCGCTGACACCGATCAACTTCGCGAGCGCGGCGCGGGGCACGCGGATCGTTCGGTTCTCAGCGGGCCTTGCCGGCCGCAGGACTAGCCAACCGTCCGCGATGCCACCTTGGGTCTCGTCGCCCTTCAAGAACTCTTCGAGCGCCCGGCCCACCGTCGGCTTGGAGTTGGCCACAAACAGCCGCGTGAACTCGCCGAGGCTGTCCGGCAGCGCCGCTACCAGTTGCAGGTCCTTCATCTCCGCGATGGCCAGCAGCGTTTCGGAGGGAACGAACGACAGGGGATCGTGCTCGTCCGGCCGCAGCAGCAGCGCCCGCAGTTCGGGACTCATCTTCATGCTGAACGTCCCGCCTCCCATGCCCAATTGGCCGAAGAGACCCGCCAGCTCCTTCGTGGTCTTGCTGAACTCGATCGGTCGGGGATCGGGATCCGGCTTCTCCTTCTCCTTCTCCTCGCTCCCCTGAGCGCCGGGAATGGCCATGGCCATCTGCTCGAACATCGCTGTGTTCGTCATCAGCGAATCGGAACCGGAGAGGATGACCTTGCCTTGGGCGTTGAACAGCCGCAGCTCCACGGTGAGGGTGTCGAACAACGACTGCCGCGAGCCCACGAGCAGGGCTTTGACGGGTGCATCCGTGACGGGTTTCTGGCGCGATCCCATCATCTTCTCCGCGAACTCCATGGCCTTGCGCTGCTCATCGGTCATCGCCTCCTGGCCCATCGACTCGCGGATCTGGGACGCTTCCGCGTTGTGGGCGGCGACGTACTCTCCGAGAATCGCGGAGGTGTTGCGTCCGAGCGGCAGTTGCATGCGGGTGGGCGCGGTCGAGTAGACGACGCGCTCGCCCCGCTGAAGGGTCGCGAGCCGACTGACGTCGATGCCGGCCAGGAGTTGGGTGATCGCCTTGGCCGCGGAGTCGCCCGAACTGAAGAAGGGCATCGAAAAACCCTGCTCCTCCTCGGCATCCCCCTTGTCCTTCTTTTGGAGCGCTTTGACACGCTCCGCGATCTGCTTGCGAAGGTTTGCGATCCGCTGCTCCCGCTCCGTCCGCTCTTCGATGCTCCGGGCGGCGTTCGCGGTCACGAGCCGGAACCCGTCACCCTCCGCCTTCCAATCGCAAGAGGTCACCTCGGCGATGCGCTTGAGCACGTCGTTGAGCACCGCGTCCTTGACCCGGATCACCACGATCTCATCCGCCGCCGCACCCGCCACCACGAGGGGAACGCCGGTCTGCGCCGAGAGAAGAGGCAACAGGACGCGCGTCGGCGCCGCGACGTGGCTGAACGTCACTTTCTGGGCGACGTCCTGGGCACCGACAAGCGAGGCGGCCAAAAAGACCGCAACGAGCACGAAAGACTTCATTCCAACCAATATTACGCGGATTGGATCGAGAGGATGCGCTCATGTGCCGAACAAGTTCGGCGGGGGCAAGGCGACGAGCAAGCTCGCGCACTCCCAGAACGAAGGACGAAGGACGAAGGACGAAGGACCAACAACCAATAGGGGTGCCACGCCCGCTTGACGGGCGTGCGGCGTGGCGTGTCGAATCCGCGGCGGACTCGCGGCAAGCCGCTCGGGGCAAGGCGACGAGCAAGCTCGCGCACTCCCAGAACGAAGGACGAAGGACGAAGGACCAACAACCAGACTCAACGTCTCGCGCGCCAGGCCCCTAGTGCGAGGAACGTTGCGGCCCCGGCACAGTCCAGCACCACATCCCATCCGCTGCCCGTACGGCCCGTGGCGGTGAGTTGCCGCACCTCGTCCACCAGGGCGGAAGCGAGCGCGACCAGGATTCCCGCTCCCAGCGCAGCCGCGACCGTCGCGCCCCCGACGCGCGCGGCGCGCCACGCGAGCCAAGCGACCGTCCCGTAGAAGGTGAAGTGCAGCGACTTGCGCAGCCAGAACACCGCGTTTTCCGCCGTGGCGCGGTCCCATCCCAGCACGCGCATCACCTCGTCGATCCACGAACCGTTGCCGCCGCGCTCTCCGCTGAAGAAAGCGACCAGACATCCCACGGCGCACACGACCAAGGCCCAGGCCAGCGGAGATCCGCCCTTCCGGAGCACGTGGAACGCCACCAGGAGGAGTCCGACTCCGAGACACATCCACAAGACGCCCAATCCCAGATGCAGGACCTTGGCGGTCGTGTCCGAGACCCGCGACATGTCGTTCGAGTAGATGAAGGCGAGGAAGAGAGCGCACAGGTGGGCCGCCAAGAGCGGAAGGCGCGCGGGCGATTCCCGGATCTTGGGCGCCAGACCCAGTGCGACCGCCACGACCACCGCGTAGGCCGGGAGAATCCAGATCTGGGTGCTCACGCCGGACAGGCCGAGTTGCACGACCAGCACCGCTCCGAACGAGCCGAGCGTCGCCGCGAATAGGATGAGGGGGCGGAGCCAGCGTCGCACGAAGCATTATGGTCCGCCGTCCCGCGTCGCGACCAAGTAACATGCGCGCATCCCAAAACACCATGCGTATCCTGATCACCAATGACGACGGCCTGCGCGCGCCAGGCATTCTCGCCCTCGCGGAAGCCGCGCGGCGGCACGGCGAAATCAAGCTGGTCGCCCCCGACTACGAGCGGAGCGCCTGCGGGCACGCGATGACGCTCCGCGATCCCCTCCGCGTCCGGCCATCCACCGTCGAGGGGTTCGAGGCCTACGAGGTCAATGGTCTGCCAGTGGATTGCGTCAACGTCGGTCTGACCGTCGCATGGCCTGACGGGTGCGACCTGGTGCTCAGCGGCATCAACAACGGCCCCAACCTCGGCTTCGACGTCACCTACTCCGGCACGGTCGCCGGAGCGATGGAGGGGACGATCAACGGCATCCGCTCCCTCGCGATCAGCATGGCGGTCTTCGTCAGCGACGCGCCCTGCCATTACGAGACGGGCCGACGCTGGGTCGCGGAGAACTGGGACCTCCTCGTGGGCGCGCCCGCCAAGGAGCTGACGTTCCTCAACGTGAACATCCCCGCCGTCGACTTCCCCGAGCTGCGGGGGCACAAGGTCGTGGGCATGGGACAGCGCGTGTACCAGGACCGGGTGGAAGTGCGCGAGGACCCGTGGGGCCGCCCCTACTACTGGCAGGGAGGCGTCGTCGTGATGGACCGCGACCAGCCGGGCACCGACGTCAACGCGGTGAGCGACGGCTTCGTCTCGATCACCCCCGTCACGCTCGATTGGACCGACCACGCGCACGTCGAGACGCTGCGGCGCCACTTCTGAAGGGGTGGGCGCGGGTTTCGCGCAGAGGGGTAGAGGCGCACGGAGTGAAGGCACTGGTTGCCCGAAGGGTGCCGCGCATAACGTGGGAGTGCGCGCGCTTGCGCGCCGCCCTGAACCCGAGCGGCTTGCCGCGAGTTCCGAAGCGCCGGGCGAGCCCGGCGGAGCCAAGGCGACGAGCAAGCTCGCGCACTCCCAGACTGGCCGCCATCGTGCATAACGTGGGAGTGCGCGCGCTTGCGCGCCGCCCTGAACCCGAGCGGCTTGCCGCGAGTTCCGAGGCGCCGGGCGAGCCCGGCGGAGCCAAGGCGACGAGCAAGCTCGCGCACTCCCAGACTGGCCGCCATCGTGCATAACGTGGGGAGCGGGGCAGGCGCTTGCGCGCCGCCCTGAACCCGAGCGGCTTGCCGCGAGTCTCCCGGAGGCGCCGGGCGAGCCCGGCGGAGCCAAGGCGACGAGCAAGCTCGCGCACTCCCAGACTGGCCGCCATCGTGCATAACGTGGGAGTGCGCGCGCTTGCGCGCCGCCCTGAACCCGAGCGGCTTGCCGCGAGTTCCTAGGCGCCGGGCGAGCCCGGCGGATGCACGGCGACGAGCAAGCTCGCGCACTCCCAGACTGGCCGCCACCGTCACGTGGGAGTGCGCGCGCTCGCGCGCCGCCCTGAACCCGAGCGGCTTGCCGCGAGTTCCGAAGCGCCGGGCGAGCCCGGCGGATGCACGGCGACGAGCAAGCTCGCGCACTCCCAGACTGGCCGCCATCGTGCATAACGTGGGAGTGCGCGCGCTCGCGCGCCGCCCTGAACCCGAGCGGCTTGCCGCGAGTTCCTAGGCGCCGGGCGAGCCCGGCGGAGCCAAGGCGACGAGCAAGCTCGCGCACTCCCAGACTGGCAAGCTCGCGCACTCCCAGACTGGCACGCTCGCGCACTCCCATGGGGGCTCGCGCCTATTTGGGGAGCAGTTTGGCTTCCCGCAATGCCTCTTCGAAGCCCAGGCGGTCCTCTTCGCTCTGGAACGCGCGGTCCGGCAGGGGAATGAACCCCATGGGCGAGACGAACAGGAGCAGGTACTCGTGGAAGCGGCGCGCCTTGAGCAGTTGGGAGAGGGCCACCCGCCCGTAGGACCCGTCCTCGACGTGCGTCTCCAGGGTCTCGCCGTCGAATCGGACCGTGCGCGTGAGGGTCACCAGGCGGCCCGTTCGGCCCTTCACCCCGCCGCGGCTCGACAGCAGCACGAACAAAGGCAGGTACACGATGCCGAACACGCCCAAGGCCTGCAACTCAAAGCTCCTTCCGAAGATCAGGAGCGCCGAGCCGAGGATCACCAGCGCGAGCCCCATCCAGCGCGTTCGGTACATCTGCCAGTTGGCCTGAAGGGTCGCGAACTCCTTGGTGGTGAACGCGAACGGCTTCGATTCGAAGGTCACCGCGCCGCCTCCAACCACTCGTCGAATTGAAGCCGGTCCGCTTCGCTTTCGAACGCGTTCAGGGGCACGGGAACGAAACCCAGACCGGACAGCCGCAACACCAGAAACCCCTGGAAGCGGGCCACGCGCCGGACCGCCCCCGTGCGCAGCTTCCATCCGCCGCCGTCGGCGCGGTGGAAGCGCAACAGATCGGGGCCGGCCTCGAGGAACACCTCGTGGTCGAAGCGCTTCCCCTGGCGGATGGCCGCGATCACCCCTCGGGCGGGAATGGAGATCGGCCAGAGCACGGCGGTCATCCCGAACACCTTCGCCATGGGGTGGTCGAGCAGCAACAACGTCCCGACCCCGAACGCGGGGACGATGCCGACGATCCACCAGAACCGCCGCACGTACTCCTCGGCGGCCAGGTACGCCAGGGACGCGCGCGAGATGCGGTAAGGACGCGTTCGCAGAGGCTCCGCCACGTCCGATTGTGGCCGATCCCGCATGCCATACTTCACGCATGCTTCGCGTCGAGTCCGAAGGCCCGGTCGTTCGCGTCACCCTCGATCGGCCGGACGTGCGCAACGCGTTCAACGACGAACTTATCGCCGCTCTGGACGACACGTTCGCCTCCCTGGCGCCGCAGACAAGGGTGGTCGTGCTGGCCGGGGAAGGCAAGTCCTTCTGCGCGGGCGGGGATCTGCACTGGATGCGCAAAGCGGCCGCCTACACCGAGGAGCAGAACTACGAGGACGCGCTCCTCCTGGCCCGGTTGTTCGAGCGCATCGCCCACTGCCGAGCAGTGACGATCGTGCGGGCGCACGGCGCGGCGTTCGGCGGCGGATGCGGCCTGGTGGCGGCCGCCGACATCGCCCTCGCCGCGGAAGGGACCCGCTTTTCGTTCAGCGAGGTGCGGTTGGGATTGATCCCGGCGACCATCTCGGCGTTCGTGGTCCCCAAGATCGGCGTGGGGCACGCGCGCGCGCTGTTCGCCACAGGCGAGGTCTTCGACGCGCACCACGCCGTGCAGATCGGACTCGTGCACGCCGTCGCGCCCCGCGAGCACCTCGAAGCCATCCTCCAATCGAAGATCGAAGCGGTGCTGAACGCGGGCCCCGAAGCCGTCGCCCAAGCCAAGCGCCTCGCGCTGGAGGCGCCCCTCTCCATCGAGGAGTGCGCGCGCCGCCTCGCGCGGGCTCGCGCGGGGGCGGAGGGCACGGAGGGGGTCGCGGCGTTTCTGGAGAAGCGCAAAGCGTCGTTCGCGGTGGGCCCGTGATCCGAAAACTGCTGATCGCGAACCGCGGCGAGATCGCCGTTCGCATCGTGCGCGCCGCCCGCGAGTTGGGAATCCGCACCGTGGCTGTCGCCAGCGAAGCCGACGCGGAGGCCCTTCACGCACGCCTCGCGGACGAGTGCTTCCCGATCGGCCCCTCCGAGCCCACCGCGAGCTATCTCGATGCCGAGCGCTTACTCAGAGCCGCCCGCGAAACAAACGCGGACGGCATCCATCCCGGATACGGGTTCCTCAGCGAGCGGGCGAGCTTCTCCCAGGCGTGCAGCGACGCGGGGCTCGTGTTCGTCGGACCCTCTCCGGCCGCCATGCGCAAGCTGGGGTCGAAGATCGACGCCAAGGCGCTCGCCGTCGAAGCCGGCGTTCCGATCACGCCCGGGTTCTTCGAAGCGGGCGCCGACGCGGGACGGCTGAAGGCCGCCGCGGCCGACATCGGCTACCCCGTCATGCTCAAGGCCTCGGCGGGGGGCGGGGGCCGCGGAATGCGCGCGCTGCTCGACCCCTCGCAGTTCGACCGCGAGTTTGAACTGGCCTCCGAAGAGGCGCTCAAGGCGTTCGGCGATGGGTCGATGATGGTCGAGAAGCTCATCGAGCGACCCCGCCACGTGGAGGTGCAGCTCCTGGCCGATGCGGCGGGCAACGTCGCGTGCCTCTTCGAGCGCGAGTGTTCGATCCAGCGGCGGCATCAAAAGCTCGTCGAAGAGTCTCCGGCACCCGCCTTTGACACCCACCCCGGGCTGTGGGGCCCGATGCGCGACGCCGCCCGCAAGCTTGCCCTCGCCGCGGGTTACACCGGAGCCGGCACCGTGGAGTTCATGGTGGACGAAGCGTCCGGCGAGTTCTACTTCCTGGAGGTCAACGCGCGCCTGCAGGTGGAGCACCCGGTGACGGAGTGGGTGACGGGAGTGGACCTCGTCCAGTGGCAACTTCGGATCGCGTCCGGCGAAACCCTCGTGCTCCCGGAGCCCCTGCTTCAAGGCGATCGAACCGTGCTCGGCGGCTGCGCCATCGAGGCGCGGATCGTGGCCGAGGATCCCGCGCACGCGTTCCTGCCCTCGATCGGCCGTATCCTCGCCTGGGCCGAACCGCAGGCACCCGGGGTGCGCGTGGACACGGGGTTCGGGCCCGGCGCCGAGGTCACGCGCTACTACGATTCGCTGATCGCCAAGGTGATCGCCCACGCGGAAACGCGCGATGCCGCCATCGCGCGTCTGAGGGCCGCGCTGCTCGACTTCCACATATTGGGCGTGCGGACCAACATCGCGTACCTGCTCGACATCCTCGACCACCCGGAGTTCCGCGCGGGCAGAATCGACACGGGATTCCTCACCCGCGAGTTCGCCGAGTGGCGCCCCTCCGACGAGGTGCCCGCCGAACTGGCTGCCCTCGTGGAAGCCGCAGAAACACAGGAAACGACAAGGTCCCACACTCCCCAGAAGGGAGCGTGGGACCTAGGCGATTCCTGGCGCGGCTAGCCCAAACCACAAACCACAAACCCGGAAGGTCGCATAGCGACCCTTCCGCTAGAAGTCGCGGATGTCGGCGACGCACGTGCCGGGAACGCCGTGCATGTCCCCGAAGTTCGGGTAGCTGCCCGGGTGCCCCACGCACTCGAAGTCCTCTTCCCGCTTCGGATACCGGTCGATCCCACACCGGGCCATCGTTGCCGCCGGCACGTGGATCGTCCAGTCGTAGTAATTCGGACGGACCTGGCGCTCGTACGCCGTGTAGTTCGCGCAGTTCGCTTGGACGGGCCCGCCGGTCGGCATGCCCTTGTAGTTGTGGAACTTCACGTGGCCGTCGGCGAACGAGAAGGACATGCCCTCGCCTCCGTGGCGCGGCCACACTTCCCACTTGTACCAGTAGTCGATCCACCCGCCCGTGGTCTCCGTCGAGTTGAACCGCCTCGGCATGTACCCGTCGGTGTACGCGATCGTGTCCACCGGCTGCGGGACCGCGGACTCGCTCATCGGGGGATAGTTGCGGGTGACAAGCCCGGAGGGGGCCGGATTGAGGACCATGCCGAACAACCCGATGTTGAAGTTGTAGGCCGAATAGCGGAAGGTGCCCATGGGCCGGCACGACGGGCAGCGCGTTCGAATGAATTGGAAGAGGCTTCCCGCATAGTTGTTGTGCGCGAAGTCGCCCGCAATGTCCTGGCCCTTCGTGCCCTTGGGATAGCTCGGGCATTGGAGGATCCCGGCGTCCTTGCGATAGTCGGCCGTCAGGTCGTGGGCGAAGAAGACCACGCCGGTCGTGCGGTTCCCTCCAATGCCGATCGGAAAGACCGAGTCGTTGTCCGACACGTACATGAGAGTGGACAGCACATGCTGGCGCAGGTTGCTGATGCACGCGACCTTGCGCGCGCTCTCCTTGGCCTGGGCGAACACTGGGAAGAGAATCGCCGCAAGGATCGCGATAATCGCGATGACGACCAGTAACTCGATGAGCGTAAACGCCCGCTTAGAACGCAACATGAATCCCCCTTGGAGTGCCGAGCACCCGTTAGAACTACGGAGCCCATTGTACGACAACTTTGCAAAATCGTTGGTCACGACAAACGACAAACGACCAACGACGCTCACATTCCGGGAATGCCGGGCTCGGTCAAGTTCGCAGGGTCGAGCGCCTTCTGCAGCGTCTCCTCGTCCAAGAGCCCCTTTTCCCGCACCACCTGGGGAATGGTCTTCTTCTCGGCGAGGGCCGTCTTCACGACGTCCGACGCCGCCTTGTAGCCGACATACGTGTTGAGCGCCGTCGCCAGGGATGGCGAGGTTTCGGCGTAGTGGCGGCACTGCTCTTCGTTGGCGGAGATGCCGCGCACGCAGTTCTCGGTGAACGTGTGCAAGGTGTTGGTGAGCACCTGCAGCGCGAACTGGGACGCGAAAGCCATGCCGGGCATCATCACGTTCAGCTCGAGCTGGCCGGCCTGGACGCTGCAGTCGATCGCATGGCACTGGCCCAGGATTTGGTAAAGGACCAGGTTCAGGTTCTCGGCCATCGACGGGTTGACCTTGCCCGGCATGATGCTCGAACCCGGCTGCACCGGAGGCAGCACGATCTCGGCAAGTCCGGTCAGCGGTCCCGAGCAGAGCAGGCGCAGGTCGTTGGAGACGCGCGTCAACTCGAGGCAAAGGATACGCAACCCAGCCGCCAGGGCCGCCATCGGGAGGTTGCTCTGCATGGCTTCCCGAAGGTCGTCCGCGGGCCGGAAGCCGATGCCCGTGGCCTCCACCAGGTTCGCAACGGCCTTGGCGCGGTAGTCGGGGTGCGTGTTGAGCCCCGTCCCCGCGGCGGATCCGCCGATCCCCAACTCCTCGAGTTCGTAGGCGGCGTGCTCCAACCACTTGCGCGCCTTGCGCACGGCCGCCGCATACGCCGCGAACTCCTGTCCCAACCGGATCGGCACGGCGTCTTGTAGGTGGGTGCGCCCGGACTTCAGCACGTGGTCGAACTCTCGCCCCTTGTCCTCGAGCGCCCCCGCGAGCACGTCCACGGCCAACAGCTGGTCCTCCAGCATCAGGCGGGACATGATCCGCATGGCGGTGGGGAACGTGTCGTTGGTCGATTGGCCGTAGTTGGGATGGTCGTTCGGGTTCACCCGCGTGTAGGTGCCTTTCGAGCCGCCGAGAAGCTCTTCCGCGCGGTTGGCCAGCACCTCGTTGCAGTTCATGTTGAAGCTCGTTCCCGCGCCCATGTGGAACACGTCCACGGGGAACTGGTCGCGCAGACGCCCGGCGAGGATCTCGTCCGCGGCGCTCACGATCGCGCCGCCGATTTCGCGGTCGAGGAGCCCCAGGTCGGTGTTCGCCTGCGTGCACGCCTTCTTCAGCAGAATGAAGGCGTCGATCATCTTGGGATGCTCGGTGAGGCCGCTGATCTGGAACAGTTGCCGCGACCGCTCGGCCTGGCTTCCCCAGTAGGCGTCCGCAGGCACTCTCACTTCGCCGAGCGAGTCCTTTTCCACGCGAAATTCCATGCTCCGAGTTTACCGGTCGGCTCTTGGCGGAATCCCCCATAATAGGGGGGTGCAGGAGTTCAAAGATCGGATCGACGAACTCGCGCAGCTCATGCGCGAATTCCACCTCGCCGAAGCCACGCTCCAAGGCGAGGATTGGAAGATCGCGTTGCGGCGCGGGCGACGCAGCGACGCGCCGACCGGCGATCTGGGTCAGCCGCTGCTGCTGGACTTCGAGCCCCATGCGCCCGTGGCCGCGCCCGAGCCCCAGGCCCCGACGGGGACGCCGGTGAACAGCCCGATGAACGGCATCTTTTACGCCACGCCGAGCCCGAACACGCCGCCGTTCGTGCGCGAAGGGGACACGGTCAGCGCCGGGCAGGTCGTGGGGCTGATCGAAGCGATGAAGGTGTTCAACGAGATCACCGCCCCCTTGAGCGGTACGGTTCGGAAGGTGCTCGTGGAGAGCGGTCAACTCGTGCAGCCCGGCGAGCCGCTGATGATCCTCGAGTGAACACCGTCCGCGTCGCGTCGGTTCAGGCGGCGGTCGTCTACAACGATCCGGACGCCAACGCGGCCTACGCCGTCGGCCGCCTGCGCGAGCTGGCGACCCAGGGGGTGCAGCTCGCCGTTTTTCCCGAGGCGTTCCTCACCGGCTACTGCGTGGACTCCGCGGAGGAGGCGCGCCGCATCGCGTTTCCCGTGCAGATCGAGGGTGACGTCCTGGTTCGCGGTCCCGAGGCCTTCGAGACGATCCGGCGCGAAGCCGCCGCCCTCCGGATGCACGTCGTTTTTGGATTCGCCGCCCGGGACGCGCGCGGGGTGTTCAACGCCGCCGCGCTGATCGAGCCGGACGGCCGCGCCCGGGTGTACGTCAAGACGCACCTTCCCGAGCTGGGGCTGGACAAGCACGTCGTGGCCGGCGATTCGCTGCCGGTGTTCGACACGGCGCTTGGGAAGATCGGGATCCTGATCTGCTTCGACCTCAGGCCGCCGGAGCCGATGCGCGTGCTGGCGCTCGAAGGCGCGGACCTGGTGGTCCTTCCGACGAACTGGCCCGACGGCGCGCAGATCTCGGCTCAGGTGCTCAGCGTCGCGCGCGCCGTCGAGAACCGCGTCGCCTTCGTCTCCTGCAACCGCTTCGCGCCGGAGAACGGCACGACGTTCATCGGCATGAGCAGCATCATCGACCCGCTGGGGAACGTGCTGGCCATGGCCGGAGGCGGGGAAGAGGTGCTCGTCGCCGATCTCGACCTGGACCTCTCCCGCCAGAAGCGGGTCGCCACGATCCCCGGCCAGTATGAGTGGACCGTCTTCGAGTCCCGCCGCCCAGAGCTTTACTCACCGCTGGTGCGGTGAGTCTCGTTTATCGTCTATCAACGATCCACGACTCTTTCCATCCTCACCTTGACCTGCTGAACCGGGACCTGCTGCTGGCCGGGGAGCGATCCGCTGACCACGCCCTCCATCTTGTTCAGCTTCGAAGTGGCGGTATCGAGCCAGATCTTGGCGTCCACCTTCATCGGCTGCGACGCCTCGCCTTGCGTGATTTCGAGCTTGGTCACCAGCACCGCCACGCCGTCGGCGACGCTCTGGAGCGTGACCGTGCCCTTGGTCTTGCCCTGGGGATCGTCGATCGCGACGGGCACGCCGACCTTCATCTCCTTGTCGGTCATCACGCCGCCGAACCGCCCGAAATTGAGCATCATGCCCATGCCGCCGCGCATGCCCCCGCCGGGCGCGCCGGTCGAGCCGCCGATAGGAACGCCGCGGTTGTTCACGCGCTGGAGGGTCGCCGGAGGGGCGGGCGGATTCATCGTGTTGCCCATCGCGTTGACGGTCATGTCCGTGACGGCCGTCTCGAGGTCGGCATCGCCGTTCTCGTACACCTTCTTCACGGTCTGCGACATCTTCATCGAGATGTCGAACGGCCCCATATCCGACTCGATCGCGATCGCCATCGAGTAGGCGTCGGATTCCCCGACCTTGTACGTACGACCGAACTTCAGCCCGTCTTGGGCCGCCCACGCGCCGACCATCAAGGCGGCCGCCAACAAAACAAATCGAGTTTTCATACACCGTTGGTACGGGCGGAAGGGCGCGGGGGTTACCGGGAGTCGTCTATCGTCTATCGTTTGTCGTTTGTCGTTTGTCGGGGAGAGTTCCGGACGACAAACGATAGGCGATCAACGATCAAACGACTTCATACCGCGTGTTGCGGCGTTTGGGCACGTAGCCCGCTCCTTCGATGAGCCGCTCGAACTCGTGCGCGTCCAGGATGAACTTGTTGCCGGCGGCGGACACGACGTTCTCCTCGATCATCACCGATCCGAAATCATTGGCGCCGTAGCCGAGCGCGAGTTGGGCGATCTTGGGGCCCTGCGTGAGGATCGACACCTGGAAGTTGTCGATGTTGTCGAGGAACAGCCTCGACACCGCCACAGTGCGCAGATAATCGAAGCCCGACGCCTTGTGCGGGATGGGGAGCTGGGTGTCCTCGGGTTGGAAGTTCCAGGAGATGAACGCGCGGAACGGCTCGCACTCGTCCTGCAGATCCCGAATCCGCCCCAGGTGCTCGACGCGGTCTTCGAGCGTCTCCACATGGCCGAACATCATCGACGCCGTGCTGCGGATGCCGAGCGCCGAGGCCGTGCGCATACACGCCAGCCACTCGTCGGTCGTGTCCTTGTACGGCGCGATGATCTTGCGCACGCGGTCCACCAAGATCTCGCCGCCGGCGCCGGGGATCGAGTGCAATCCCGCGGCCTTGAGTCGCGCAAGGCACTCGTCGAGGCGAAGTTTGGAGATGTGCGCGATGTAGATGATCTCTGCGGGGCTCAACGCGTGCAGGATCACCTCGGGGAACTGCTCCTTGATCTTCGCGAAGATGTTCTCGTAGTAGTCGATCTTCAGCTTCGGGTTGAGGCCGCCTTGGAACAGGATCTCCGTGCCACCCTTGTCCACGGTGTCGCGCACCTTGTCGAGGATGCTCTCGTCCGAGTGCACGTACCCCTCGTCGTCCCCCGGCACCCGGTAGAACGCGCAGAACTTGCACCGCACCCAGCACACGTTCGTGTAGTTGAGGATGCGCCCGACGATGTAGGTGACCGTGTTGCCCGGCACCCGCCGCTGGCGCTGCACGTTCGCAAGCGTCGCCAGTTCGTTGAGGTTCGGGTGCCGATACAGTGCCATGGCATCGGCCGCATCCAGTCGTTCGCCCGCAAACACCTTGTCGGCGATGGAATCGATCGTGGAAGGGGGAGCGACGGTGGACATACCGCCACCATTTTACTTGACCTGAGCCTTCCGGGCCCCTCGCGTGCCTACCTCAAACCAAGAAGCGGCAGCAGCTCTCGAAGGTCCCCGATCACCGCGTCCGGGTGTGGGGCGTCGACGGGCTTCTCCTCGGGCCGGGGCGAATCGCCGTCGGCACTGGGCGGAACGTCCGACGCGCGCCGCACCCAGACGGCGTGCCACCCGGCCTCGAGGGCGGGGCGGACGTCGTGGCCGTAGCTGTTGCCGACAAACAGGATCTGGTGCGGCTCGCAACCCACCGCCTCCCGCGCCCGCTCGAAGACGGCCGGCACGGGCTTGCCCTCGCCCATCTCCCCCTCGATGAACACGTGGTCGAAGAACTCCTCGATGCCGAGGGTCGCCAGCTCTTGGCGCTGCACGTCGGCGGGACCGTTCGTGATCACCCCCAACGGATAGTGCTTGCGCAGGCGCTCCAACACGCCCCTCACCCCGTCGAACAAGGCCAACGCTTCGTCGCGGGCCTGGCCGTACGCCTCTCCCAGGCGCTCGGCGAGCGCCGCATCCTCGATGCCGCCTTCGGCGAGCGCGAGCCGCATCTGCTCGGCCCGCGTGGGTCCCCCGCTCTTGAGATACACCGGATACCACGCCGAATCCTTGAGCGCGGGCCCGAACTTGCGGAAGGCTCTGGCCCACAGCGAGAGCATCTGCTCCACGCCGACTCCGGCGGGCCGGTGCGCTTCGAACGCCCGGCGCAGGCCGATCTTGCACGCGTCCCAGTACGCGCACAAGGTGTCGTCCAGGTCGAAATAGATGGCGCGCACGTCGCCCAGCGGCGCGGGCTCGGGGGATCGGGCGGTCATCAGCTCAGTCCCATCGCCGCGCGCACCTCGGCCATCGTCTTGGCGGCGAACTCGCGGGCCTCGCCCGCTCCCTCCTGGAGAATCTGCTCCACGGTCGCGTCGTCCAACTGGCTGCGCCGCTCGCGAATCGGCCGAAGCGTCTCGTTGATCGCCTCGATCAGCTCGCGTTTGTTCTGCATGCACCCGCGCTCGCCGCGCCGATCCTCCTCCCACTGCTGCTCCCAGTTCGGGGAGTAGATCTTCAGGTACTGGCACACGGCGCAGCCTTCGGGGATTCCGGGATCGGTCAGGCGCAGTTTGGTGGGCGTCGTGAACGCGTTCTTGATCTTCGCGGCGGTCTCGTCCTCGGTCTCGTTCAGGTAGATGCAGTTGCCGTACGACTTGGACATCTTCCGCAGGTGTCCGTTCTCGTCGGCGTCGAGCCCGGGAAGCTTGGATCGCAGCTCGTCCTCCAAGATGATGTTCGCGAACTCGGGAAACACCTCCCCGTACAGGCGGTTGAAGCGACGCCCGATCTCCCGCGACACCTCGAGGTGGGGCGCCTGGTCCTTGCCCACGGGCACCCCGAACGGCTTGTACAACAGGATGTCCGCCGCCTGGAGGACCGGATAGCCCAACAGGCCGTACGATTCGCGCTCCACGCCGACGGTCTGCGCCTTCTCCTTGTAGGTGGGAACCCGCTCGAGCCACCCCAGCGGGGTGACCATGCTGAGCAGAAGGTGCAACTCGGCGTGCTCCTTCACGTGCGACTGGATGAACACGGTCGACCGCTCCGGGTCGATGCCCGCCGCGAGGTAGTCCTTGGCCACCTCGCGGGCGTTGGCCGCGATCGCCGAGGGGTCCTCCGCCATGGTTGTGAGCGCGTGCCAATCCACGACGCAGCAGTACAGCTTGTACTCGTCCTGCAGGGCCACCCAGTTGCGCAGGGCACCCTCGTAGTTCCCGATGTGAAGCTTCGGGTTGGTGGGCTGCATGCCGCTGAGAAGTCGTCTTTGCTCGCTCATATCAGAAGGGGACGCCTGTGAAGAACCGAAAGGTCGCGCGCACGGCCGGGAAGATCACCGCCCCGAGGATCGGCGTTCCGCTGAACTGCCCGATCAGGATCAGGGCGATCAGGGCCGTCGTTCCCACGCGGCGGTTCCAGATGTACCACCTCACCCGGGTGGGCTCGGGGAGGAACGTGCCGAGCAACCAGTGGCCGTCCAGCGGCCCAAGGGGGACGAGGTTGAAGAAGCACAGCGAGAGGTTGATCAATACGCCGTAGGTGAAGAGATCTATCAGGAACAGGGCCGCGCCGCCCGCGTGTTGGAGCCCCCCCGCCACGCCCAACCGAAGGAACACGGCCCACACGGCCGCCTGAAGGACGTTCGATATCGGGCCGGCCGCGACCGCCGCGAAGAAGTCCCATCGCGGGTTCTTCATCTTGCGGGGGTCCATCGGGGCCGGCCGTCCCCAGCCGATGCCGAAGCCGGTCAGCGACGTGAAGAAGATCATCATCGTCCCGAGCGGCTCGAAGTGCTTCGTGAGGTTGAGGGTGACGCGTCCGTACATCGCCGGCGTGGGGTCGCCCGCCGCGTCCGCCATCTTGCAGTGCGCGTACTCGTGGAGGCCGATCGCCAAGAAGATCACGATGGCGATCGCCGCGATCGTTTCGGGAGGGGGAATGTTCAAGCGGGGCTCTCCAAATCGTCCGGGACGGTCTCGCGCGCGAACATCTCGTCCCACGCATCGCGCCTCTGGACGACGGTGCGCGTTCCATCCGGCCGCAGCAGCACCGTCGCGGGCCTTGGATACCGGTTGTAGTTGCTCGCCATCGACGCGTTGTACGCGCCGGTGCAGAGGACCTGCAGCAGGTCGCCCGCGGCCAGGTCGGCGGGCAGCGAGACGTCTTCGAAGAGCTGGTCCGTCTCGCAGTGCTTGCCGCTCACGGTAAAGGGCGCCTCCGGAAGGGCCACCCCGGGACGGTCTGGCGTTCGCGCGACGCGCTCGACCGTGTACTTCGCGCCGTAGAGCGCGGGACGGGGGTTCTCGCTCAGCCCGCCGTCGACGCCTGCGTACGTGCGGGTGCGACCCTCGCCGATGGGGACGGTCTTCACGACGCCCACGGTGTAGAGGGTGACGCCCGACTCGGCCACCAAGCTGCGGCCAGGCTCGTGCACCAGCAGGGGCTCGAGACCGGAGCCCTCCAATCCGGCGCGCACCGCGCCGGCGACGAGCTGGCAGTACGGCTGCACGTCCATAGGTTCGTGGTCGTCGAGGTAGCGCACGCCCAGTCCGCCTCCGACATTGAGCGTGCGCGTCTCGTACTTCAACTCCGCCTTCATCCGGGCCGCGAACCGCGCAAGCGTTTCTCCACCCGAGCGTTGCGCCTCGGGGTCGAGCAGTTGGGAGCCGACATGGCAATGGAAACCCGCCACGTCCAGACCGAGTTCCAGGCACCGGGCAAGGGCCCGCTCGGCCGAGCCGTCGGCGATGTTGAAGCCGAACTTGGTGTCGGCCTGGCCCGTGGAGATCTTGTGGTGGGTCACGGGGTCCACTCCGGGGGCGAGCCGCAGCACGCACTCGGGCCGGACGCCCAACTCCCGCGCAAGGGTGTGGACCGCTTCGATCTCACCGAAATGGTCGATCACGATCTGCCCGATTCCCGATGCGAGCGCGAAGCGGAGTTCGCCGAGAGACTTGTTGTTGCCGTGAAGGTGGCACCGCGACGCCGGCACCCCGGCCGCGAGCGCGCCGCGCAGCTCGCCTTCGCTGGCGACATCGACGAGGCAGCCTTCCGCGTGCGCGATGGCGAGCACCGCGAGCGTCCCGTTGGCCTTCGACGCGAACGCGACCTCGGTGCGCGGGTACGAAGCCTCCAAGGCGCTGCGGTAGGCGCGGATGCGAGCGCGGAAGTGGCGCTCGTCCAGCACGTACAACGGCGTCCCAAACTCGGCCGCCAACGCGCGGGCAACCGGTTCCGACAAACGGAACCGCGTGTCCAGGCGAGGGGAACTGAGCATGGAGAGGATTATGGCAGGGAACGGGAGTCGGGAATCGGGAATCGGGAACGGTAACATCCCTGCTGTGAAACGGATCGTGGTTTTGGGCTCGACGGGCAGCATCGGGCGCCAGACCCTCGATATCGTCCGCCGGCATCCGGACCGCCTCCAGCTCGTGGGGCTCGCGGCGGGCTCGAACGCCGAGGCGCTGCTGGCCCAGGGCGGGGAGTGGCCGGGGGTGCGGTTGGCGCTCCATGCGCCCCACCCCGATCTTCCCAGCGGCATGGAAGCCCTCGTCGAGATGGCGACCGCCCCCGATGTGGACCTCGTGGTGGTGGCGGTGGCCGGCGTGATCGGGCTGCTGCCCACGGTCGAGGCCATCCGTGCGGGCAAGCAGATCGCGCTGGCGAGCAAGGAGGTTCTGGTTGCGGCGGGCGAGTGGGTGATGCCGCTCGTTCGCGAGCACGGAGTCGTGTTGACGCCGATCGATTCCGAACACAGCGCCCTCTTCCAGTGCCTCCAGGGCTATCGTCCCGACCAGGTGGACGAGCTGATCCTCACGGCGAGCGGCGGACCGTTCCGCGGCTGGACGCGCGCGCAACTCGAGGCCGTGACCGTGGAGCAGGCCCTGAACCACCCCACGTGGCGCATGGGCGGGAAGATCACGATCGACAGCGCCACGATGATGAACAAGGGGCTGGAAACGGTGGAGGCGCGATGGTTGTTCGACGTGCCCGTCGACCGCGTGCGCATTGTCGTCCACCCGCAGAGCATCGTGCACTCGTTCGCCCGGCTCAACGACGGAAGCGTGCTCGGCCAACTCGGCTGGCCAGAGATGCGCCTCCCGATCCAGATCGCCCTGCTGCATCCCGAGCGCAAACCCAACGACCTGCCTCCATGGAACCCGGTCGACACGCCCACGCTCACCTTCGAATCGCTAGACGAGTCCACGTTCCGCTCTCCCTCGCTGGCCCGAGAGAGCGTTCGGATCGGCGGCACGATGCCGTGCGCGATGAACGCCGCCAACGAATGGGCGGCCAACGCGTTCCTGGAAGGCCGCGTCCGGTTCCTCCAAATCCCGGAGATTGTGGAATCGGTGATGGAACGGCACGAACCCTGCCCCGTGACCCTTGAGGCCCTTCTGGAAACAGACCGGTGGGCGCGCCAGACCGCAGAGGACCGTGCCGAATGTTGAGACCCCCATTGAGCCCGTTACGTGAAACCCTCCGCGCCTCTGCGCCTCTGCGTGAGACCCCCATTGCGCCCTTTGCGTGAAACCCATTGCGCTTCTGCGTGAAACCCTCCGCGCCTCGCCACCCGAAACCAAATGCCCCTCGAAGGAGTTATGAGTAGAGCATGCTGATCGTTCTCACCGCCGTCACGTTCCTTGTGATGATCTCCCTGCTGGTCGCCGCCCACGAGTACGGCCATTTCCTGTTCGCACGCCTGTGCGGGATGGGGGTCGAGGAGTTCTCAATCGGGTTTGGCAAGGGGAAGTGGGTCTACAAGGTCAAAGACGGCACCGAGTTCACGGTTCGCCCGCTTCCGCTGGGAGGCTTCGTCCGGATCAAGGGCATGGTGCCCGAGGAGGACGGCAGCGAAGTGGACATCCCCGGCGGCTTCTACAGCAAGCCCCCTGCGCAGCGCCTGCTCGTGCTGTTCGCCGGGCCGTTGTTCAGCATCCTGGCGGGCGTGCTGATCCTGATCGGCCTGTTCCTCAGCGTTCCGCGGCATCCGCTCAACGAGCCGGTGCTCGGAATGGTGCTCGAGGGCAAGCCCGCGGCGCAGGCCGGACTCCAAGAGGGCGACCGCATCCTCTCCGTGGACGGACAGCCGGTGACGACTTGGTACCAGCTCGTCTCCTCCGTGCGCGACAAGCCGGATCAGAAGCTGGCGTTCGTCGTGGACCGCGCCGGCAAGCGCTTCGAGACGTCGGTGAAGACCTATGTGAACGACAAAGAGACGCCGGTCCTCGGTCCCGACTTGGAGCCCACCAACGAGCGGAAGAAGCAGGCGATGATCGGCGCGGCTCCCTCGGCGCGTCGGAGCACGGTGCCCGAAGCCGTCGGCGAGGCCGTCGTGTTCCCGTTCGAGATGGCGGGGGGCATGGTGCATGCATTCACCTCGACCAAACGCTTCAAGGAGGAAATCGGCGGCCCGATCTCGATCGTCACCGCGACGAGCGAGCAGGTGCAGCGCGGTGTGGCCGACGTGATCCTGTTGGCGGGCCTGCTGAGCATCTCGCTGGGCATCTTCAACCTCCTGCCCATCCCCGGCTTCCTCGACGGCGGGCAGATGGTCGTGGCGTTCATGGAGCTGCTGCGCGGAGGCCGCCGCCTGAGCATGCGGACGCAGTCCTACCTCTCCGGTCTCGGCTTCACGATACTGGTCGTGCTGATCGTCAGCGTGTTCGCCGTCGATATTGGAAGGTTGGGAGGCAGGTAGCCCGCCTCACGCCTCACGCTTCACGCTTCACGCCACAATAACACCATGCAGATCGTGTGGTATGCGCTGATTGGCGCCGTTGCGGGAGTGGGCGGGGGGTTCTTCGGCATCGGAGGGGGCGTGATCATCGTGCCAGCCATGATCCTCCTGTTGGGGTTCGACCAGAAGCTCGCGCAAGGCACGTCTCTGGTGGCCCTGCTCGCGCCCGTCGGTCTGCTGGGCTTGATCAACTACTACCAGGAGGGCAAGGCCAACCTCGTGGCGGGGGCGTGGATCGCCGTGTTCTTCTTCATCGGCGCGTTCTTCGGATCCAAAATCGCCCTCAACGTGGATGAAACGCTGCTCCGGCGCATCTTCTCTGTGTTCCTCTTCCTCGTGGCCTTGCAGATGTTCTTCAAGAAGTAGGAGGCGGGCATAATGAACCCATGCTTCGCGTGGGAATCCTCGGCGCCGGCGGAATGGGAAACGTCCATGCGCGGCAGTACCGGAAGATGCCGGATGTCGATCTGGTCTTCTTCGACCCGGACGAGGCGCGGCGGGCCAAATTCCAAACGACCTGGCAGTGCGCTCCCGTCGATTCCGAAGAGGACGTGCTTCGCGGGTGCGACGTCGTGGACGTCTGCCTCCCCACCGATCGCCACCTCGAGTACGGGCTGAAGGCGATCTCCGAGGGCAAGGCGGTGTTCTTGGAGAAGCCGATGGCGGGCTCGCTCGACGACGCCGCCCAACTCATCGAAGCCGCCGACCGCGCGGGAGTTCCGATGATGCCCGGCCAGGTGGTCCGGTTCTTCCCCGAGTACCGAGAGGGACGCCGCATGGTGGTCGAGGGCGCCGTGGGCCGGCCCGCCGCCGCCCGCACGCGCAGAGGCGGACTCGCCCCGATGGGCGGAGCGGAGAACTGGTTCATGGACCACTCGCGTTCGGGCGGGGTGCTGCTGGACCTTGCCGTGCACGATTTCGACTGGCTGCGGTGGACCTTGGGAGAGGTGGACTCCCTCTACGCCCGAAGCCTGGGCGCGACGACGGGGAAGGGGCCCGACTACGGCCTCACCACGATGAGCTTCGAATCGGGGGCCGTGGCGCACGTCGAGTCGACCTGGATGGACCCGTCGGGCTCTCGAACCACGTTCGAGGTGTGCGGGAGCGCAGGCATGATCGAATTCGACAGCCGCAATACGCCGACCGTGCGCACCCACCTCGCGCCCCCGAAGGAGGGCGATCCCCCGCGACGGGGCGGCAACGAGGCCCCCCTGACTCCGACCGACGATCCCTACTACCGCCAGCTCAAGGGGTTTCTGGACGCCGTGCGCAGCGGCACCCCGCCCCCGGTGAGCGGCTACGATGGCTTCATGGCCGTCAGCCTGGGCTTGGCCGCGCTGGAGAGCGCCCGCACCGGCAAAGTCGTCGTACCCGCAAGGTAGGAGCCCGACAAACGACAAAGGGAATCGGGAGACGGGAATCGGGAATCGGGAATCGGGAGTCGGCGGGAGACGGGAATCGGGGGTGGGGTTGACATTACTCAGTGAAGGTAATAAAATACCTCTCATGAGTACATCGGGCCAGTCGGGCGTTATTGCTTCTTATCGGCAGTTGGACGTTTGGAACCTGTCGATGGACCTTGCTGTGTCGGTCTACGAAATCACAAAGTTACTTCCCAAGGATGAGCAGTTTGGGCTTTGCAGCCAGATGCAACGGGCGGCGGTGTCGATACCCTCGAATATCGCCGAGGGCAATGCTCGGGGGTCTCGAAAGGAGTACGCGCGCTTCATCTCGATCGCCATCGGGAGTCTGAGCGAACTCACAACGGTCCTCCAACTTGCACGCGTGCTCGACCTCCTCCCAGAGGACCCCGCTCTCACAGAAAAGTGCAGAAGAGTCGCCGAGATGCTCATCCGCCTTCGCCAAGCCCTAGAAAAACCCCCCACCAACTCCCGTCAATAACCCCCGACTCCCGACTCCCGTCCCCCCCGACTCCCGACTCCCGATTCCCGTCCCCCCCGATTCCCGATTCCCGACTCCCGTCCCCCCGATTCCCGATTCCCGACTCCCGTCCCCCTCACCTCCAGCACCGCGGTCTGCACCGTGTCGCCGACCGTGAGGCGGACGAGGAACTCTCCGGTGTCGATGCCGCCGCCCCTTCGTCCCGCGCCGGCGCGGCGGAGGTTCCAGTTCACCGTGTTGATCCCCGCGTCCTTGCTGGCGCGCGGGGTGGCGATCACGTTGCCCTCGATGTCGAGGATCTCGACCTTCACGTCGCCCGCGGGCACGGTCTTGAGATAGTAGGAGATCGAGGCGCCGTAGGTCGGATTCGGCGCGGTGTACCGCTTCATGCCGTTGAACGCGTCGAACATGTTCTGGTAGAAGCTATACGCCAGCGCGGGGTCGGGGTCGAACAGGTGGACGTCCTCCTCCCGCACCTTCGCCGTGAGCTGGCGCAGGGGCGAGATGTTCGTCACGAACACGCCGCGGCCGTGCGTGCCGACCACGAGGTCGCCGTCGCGCGGATGGATCACCAGGTCTTGGCACGCGGTGGTGGGCATCCCGTTCATGAACCGGTTCCAGCTCTTGCCGCCATCGAGCGACACGTGAAGGCCCGTCTCGGTGCCCACCACGAGGAGGTCGGGGTTGATCGCATCCTCCCGGATCACGGAGACCTCCTCGTGAGGCAGATTCCCCGCGATCGAGCTCCACGTCTTCCCAAAGTCGGTCGTCTTGTACACGTACGGCGTGGTGTCGTCCTCGCGGAATCCGGTGATCGTCACGTACGCGGTCCCCGCGGCGTGCGAGGAGGCGACCACGCGGCTGATCCACCACTCCTTCGGCGCGTCCGGCAGATTCTCGTTCACCTGCGTCCAGTTCACGCCGCCGTCCTGCGACACCCACACGTTGCCGTCGTCGGTCCCGGCCCAAAGCACGCCGATCTTCACCGGCGACTCGTCGATCGTCGTGATCGTGCAGTGGGGAACGTTCCCCTTGATCTTCTCCTCGTGCTGGGTCGTGAGGTCGGGGCTGACCGTCGCCCACGTGTTCCCGCGGTCCACGGACCGGTACAGCTTGTTGCCTGCCCAGTAGAGGGTCTTCGCGTTGTGCGGCGAGAGGAAGAAGGGCGACATCCAGTTCGCTCGCTGCCCCTGCTCGCGCGGCCGAATCGAGCGGCTCGTGCGCGTCTTCGCGTCGAACCGGGTGATGCTGCCGAACTGGGACGACGTGTAGATCGTGTCGGGGTCCTCGGGGTCGGCGATCGAGTAGAACCCGTCGCCGCCGCTGATCGCGATCCAGTCCGAGTTGGCGATGCCCGAAGGCACGCGCGAGCGCGACGGGCCGCGCCAGGCGCCGTTGTCCTGCAGTCCGCCCATCACGTTGTAGGGCACGGCCATGTCCACGCTGATCGCGTAGAACTGCGGAATGGGAAGGTTGTCGATGAACTCCCACGTCTCGCACCCGTCGTAGGTCTCGTACAGGCCGCCGTCGTTGCCGAGGAACTGGTGCTTGCTGTTCGCCGGGTCGATCCAGAGGGCGTGGTGGTCCACGTGGATCTGGCGGTCGATCCCGCCCTTGAACGTCTTGCCGCCATCGTCGCTGCGCGAGCAGTTCACGCCCACGACCGTGACGTTCTCGGGATCGTTGGGGTCGACGAAGATCTTGCCGTAGTAGGACCCTCCGGGAACGTTCGAGGTGCCGGGGCGCGACCAGTTTTTGCCGGCATCGTCCGTGCGCCACACCCCGATGCCGCGCGGCGTCGTCGTGATGATCGTCGCGTAGACCGTCGAGGGCTTCAGCTTGGGAATGGCCAACCCGATGCGTCCGAGGTCGCCCTCCGGCAGCCCTTGGGTGAGCTTTGTCCACGTCTTGCCCGCATCGCTGGTTTTGTAGATTGCGGAGCCGGGTCCGGTCTCCCGGATGTTCCACGCCCTGCGGAGGCGGTCCATCGAGGCCGCGTAGAGCACCTTGGAGTCGGCAGGGTTCGCGACGATGTCGATGAACCCGGTCGTGTCGTTCTCCCCCTCGAGAACGCGCGTCCAGGTCACGCCGCCGTCGGTGGTTTTGTAGATGCCGCGCTCGCCACCGGACCGGTAGAGCGGGCCTTGCGCCGCGACGTACACCGTGTTGGGGTTCTTGGGATCGATGGCGATACGCCCGATGTGCCAACTGTCCCGCAGGCCCATGTTCAGCCACGTCTTGCCGCCGTCGACCGACTTGTACACGCCGTCGCCGTAGTGGCTGGACCGTTGGTTGTTGTTTTCGCCGGTGCCGACCCAGATCGTGTCGGGATCGCTGGGCGCGATCGCCACATCGCCGATCGAGATGGTGGGATTGCGGTCGAAGATCGGTGTCCACGTCGTGCAGTTGTTGGTGGTCTTCCACAGGCCGCCGTTCGACGCCGCGACGTACACGGTTCCCGGTTGGGCGGGGTGGGCCTCGATGTCCACCACGCGTCCCCCGGTCACGGCGGGCCCCAGGTTTCGGAACTCGAACGGCTTGAGGAGGTCGGCGTCCGAAGGACCCGACTGCGCAACGACGAAGGCGCTAGCCAAAGCCAGCGCCAGGGTGGACACGGTTCTTCCCATCACAGGGACTACTTCGGCGGAGCGGGAGCGGGTTCCTTTGGGGGCGTTGGTCGTCTATCGTTGGTC
>JAMLGR010000023.1 GCA_023957775.1 Fimbriimonadaceae bacterium
GACTACCGCTCCGTTGCGCAGAGCGGACGAGGACTTCCACCTCGCTGGTTGCGCGCGCTCTCGCGCGCACTGCCACGCCCGCTGGACGGGCGTGCGTTCATGTTCGCAACTGATGTCTCGGCACGCCCGCCAAGCGGGCGTGGCACCCAAGGGCATTCCCGCCACGCGCCGTGAGGGGCTAACCGCCCTTGGCGGCGCGAATCCGGTTCATCGCGCGTTCCAGCTCTTGGCGCGCCTCTCGGGACGTCGTCCCCGAACTCTCGCCGCGGAGGGCTTTGCGGGCTTCCTCCAGCGCGTGCTCGGCGCGCGCGAGGTCGATCTCGCTCGCGCGCTCGGCGGCGTCGGCCAGGATCGTCACCTTCGCACCGGTCACCTCGGCGAACCCGCCGCTGACGGCCACGGTGTGGCGCTGGCCCTGCATGTCCTCATACTCGATGAGCCCGGCTTTCAGCGCGGCCACCATGGGCAGGTGCCCATGGAGCACGCCGAAATAGCCCTGCGCGCCCGGAGCGATGAGGGTGGTGACGTCGGTCTCCACCACGGACCGGTCCGGAGCGACGATCGAGAGCGTGAACGCGTTCGCCATCCCTAGGTTCCGACCGCCTGAAGCTTCTTCGCCTTCTCGTGGACGTCCTCGAGGCCGCCGCAGTAGAGGAACGCCTGCTCCGGCACGTCGTCGAGGTTGCCGTCCACCAGCTCTTTGAACGCGGCCACGGTCTCTTCGATCGTGACGTAGCGGCCCGAGTTGCCGGTGAACTGCTCGGCGACGAAGTTCGGCTGGGATAGGAAGCGCTCGATTTTGCGGGCGCGGGCCACCAGCATCTTGTCATCGTCCGAAAGCTCGTCGATACCGAGAATCGCGATGATGTCCTGCAGCTCGCGGTAGCGCTGCAGCGTCTGCTGCACCCGGCGCGCCACGTCGTAGTGATCCTGGCCCACGATGCGCGGGTCGAGGTTCTTCGACGTGGAGGCGAGCGGGTCCACCGCCGGGTAGAGGCCCTTCGAGGCAATCGCGCGCTCGAGGTACACGTACGCGTCGAGGTGGGCGAACGTCGTGGCCGGCGCGGGGTCCGTCGGGTCGTCCGCAGGAACGTACACGGCCTGCACCGAGGTGACCGAGCCCTTGTTGGTCGAGGTGATGCGCTCCTGGAGCGCGCCCATCTCCGTGGCCAGCGTCGGCTGGTAGCCCACGGCGCTGGGCATACGGCCCAGAAGCGCGGACACCTCGGAACCAGCCTGCACGAACCGGAAGACGTTGTCCACAAAGATCAACACGTCGCTGCCCACCACGTCGCGGAAATACTCGGCCATCGTGAGGGCCGTCAGGGCCACGCGAAGGCGCGCTCCCGGCGGCTCGTTCATCTGGCCGAAGACCATGGCCGTCTTGTCGATGACCGCCTTCACCGTGCCGTCCTTGTCGGTGAACTTGGTCTCCTTCATCTCGAGCCAGAGGTCGTTGCCTTCGCGGGTGCGCTCGCCGACGCCGGCGAACATCGACACGCCGGAAGCCTCCACCGCGATGTTGCGGATCAGCTCCTGGATCAAAACCGTCTTGCCCAAACCCGCGCCGCCGAACAGGCCGATCTTGCCGCCCTTGTTGAACGGGATCAGCAGGTCGACGACCTTCAGACCCGTTTGGAGAAGCTCGACCTTGGTGGACTGCTCCTCGTAGCTGGGGGGCTGCCGATGGATCGGCAATCTCGGCGCTTCGGCAAGGGCTTTGGCCTTGGCTTCGCGAACTTCGGGAGCATCTGCGTGCTCGCCCTCGGTCAGCACGTCGATCGGCTGGCCGAGCAGGTTGAACACGCGGCCCAACGTGGCCTCGCCGACCGGCACCTGGATCGGGCCGCCCGTGTCCTGCGCCTGCATGCCGCGCACCAAACCGTCCGTCGACTTGAGCGCGACGGTGCGTACGATGTCGTCGCCCAAATGCTGGGCGACTTCGCAGGTCAGGTCCACGCCGCGGGCGTCGTCCTTGATGACGAGCGCGTTGTAGATCTCCGGCAGGCTGTCGGTCGGAAATCTGCAGTCGACGACCGGGCCCATAACTTGTATAACGGTGCCAACACCAGGCATACGAAACGGTTCCTCCAAACGTGTGAAAAGGCACGCCCGACGCGGGCGACTTGGGCGATTATACCCACCACGCGCCAAGCTGAACCAGCGCGCGGCGGGCGAAAAATCCCCAATCGCAACAACGTTCGAATAGGTTGAAAAGTGCGGTTCTTACCGCAATAGTCGGTCCTCGCTAAACAGAAAGACCCCTGATGCCGTCTGTACTTTTGGGGAGGATTACTGCTGCATCACGACCGAGGGGAGTTCGATCGCGCGTTGCGTCTCTTGGACGAACGGTTGGGGGTCTTCGAAGGCTCATTCGAGGCTGGGGCGGCACGCGTCGTCTGTGGCGGATGGGGTGTTGCCCGCCCGCACGTCGCATCCGTTCTCGAGGAACTCCAGACGCGCGGCCGGGTGACCTTGGTCGCCCACGCGCGCCCCGCCCGTTGGCGGCTCAACGGGCCCCGCGGCAACCCGTCGGATTCGCTGGGGCGCCGCCACGCGGCGTACTACGATGGATTCTGCCGTCGGGCACGTCCCCACTTCAGCGGCCGGCACCAGCAACGATGGCTCGATCGCTTCGAACACGAGGTGCCCAATCTGCGCCAAGCCATCCGCTGGTCCCTCGAGCACGGTGAGGCCGATTGGGCCCTCGGCATCTCGGTGGCAAGCTTCGCGCTCTGGTTCAAGCGGGACATGGCGACCGAGGGCCTCGAGTGGACGACCCGATCGCTCGACGCGTTCGGAGACGCGCCCGATCCGCTCCGACTCGACGGCCTCAACGCCGCCGGCATGCTCCACACCGCCGTGGGATCGTCTTCCGAAGGCCGGCGCGTCCTGCTCTTGGCGCTCGAGCTTGCCTGGGCCTTGGGCGAGCCCGCGGCCGAAGCCGCGGTGCTGAGCAACTTGGGCATCACGTTCCGGGACGAGGGGGATCTCGACGAAGCTCGAAAGTCCCTGAGCGGAGCGATTGCGCTTTGGCGCCAACTCGGCCAGGATGGGCGACTCGCCAACAGCCTTGTGAATCTCTCGGCGGTGCTCATCGCTCAGAACCGCGAACGGGAAGCCGCCCCGCTTCTGGCCGAGGCCGAGACGATGTACAACCAACTCGACGATCCTTGGAGCCGCGCGATGGTCGGGTTTACGCTCGCGGATCTGGCGATGCGAAACGGTGAGATGGCTCGCGCGCGCGCCGAGCTCGCGGAGTCGATCCGTACCTTCAAACACTTGAAGGACCACCGGGGCCTCGCCGTCTGTTTCAAACTGCTTTCCGGGTTGGAAGCGACCATCGGCCGCTATCGTCGAGCGGCCATCCTGTTCGGCGCCGCCGAATCCGCCCGGAGCGCGGCCCAAGTCCAGATCGCCGCGATCGAACTCGCCCCTTTGATGCAGACGGTCGAGGAGGTCCGAGAGATCCTGGGCGAGGAGCAGTACGACGACGCCTGGACGCACGGGAACGAGCTCGCGCTGGCCGACGCCGTGGCCTTCGCCCTCGAATAGCGGGCGAGCACCCCGGTTATTGCGGATTTTGTCGCAATCTTTTAACGAATGCGGTTTCTTGCTCTTTCATTGCTTTAGGCTATGACTTATGCAACGCGAACGCTTTCGAGATCGGCGCCTCAGCTGCCACGAAGACGTGAGGGCGGCCAACCGCATTCGCGCGACGACGTTCGTTCCGTGCGACGCGATGGCATCGTCCGAACGCCGCAAGTCGCCCGGACGCAAACGAGACCCGAAAACACGCCGTCCATGACGTTTGGCCACGAATCCGGGACCCAAGTGTATAATGCCCGTTGACTCCTGAAGGGGTCTCGGAGAGGATGGATGGGACGATTTTTTCGCTGGCTGAAAGCCCTGTTTAACCGCGGCATGGACAAGCTCGAGGATCCCGAGATGATGCTCGACCAGGCCAAGCGGGACATGCAACAGACGCTGAACTCGAATCGGGAGAAGGCCGTCCAGGCGATCACCCAGAAGAACCGTCTCCAGATGATGGTCGACGAAGCGACCAAGAAATCCGAGCAGTTGGAGTCCCAGGCCACGATGGCGCTCCGCCAAGGAAACCGCGACCTCGCTCGGCAGTTCATCCGTGAGAAGGCCAACGTGGACGCCACCCTCGGCACGCTGCAGGGTTCGCTCGTCCAAGCGACGCAAGCCGTCGAGGCCGTCAAACTCGCGATCAAGCGCCAAGAGGAAGAGACGCGCAAGAAGACCGCGGAAGCGCTGGCGATGAAAGCGCAGTGGAAACAGGCCCAGATCCAGAACTCGATCTCGAAGGCCCTCGAGGGGCTGACCTTCGAGAACCAGCTCGAGTCGTTCGGGGCCGCCGCGGACCGCATCCGCGACGCCCAAAGCGAGGCGGCCGCCCGTCAGGAGATGATGGCGAGCAGCATTCAGGGCAAAGTGATCGCGATGGAGGATCAGGCCCTCGACTACGAGGCCGAAGAGCAGCTTCAGAAGCTCGAGGAGCGGCTCGGCATGCGCGAAACGCCCCAGACGGCCGCGCCCGAAATCCCCGAAACGGTCCAAGTCAGCGAGGGCGACGCGCCGGTTCCCTCGACCGAAGCGCAACCCGACGTGGCCACGCCTTCCGAGATCGACTCCCAACTGAGCGAGCTCGAAAAGCGCATTCAATCCAGCGACGAATAACGGCCCCTACCAGGTTGACAGCCCACCCCCCCTCTGGTACACTCGGCACGCGTCACGGGGCTTCCGTGAGGCGGCTGCGGCGGTCGGCTTCGTCAGAGGCGCGCCCGCCAAGGGAGAGATCCTGTCGCAGTATTGAGATGAAGCAATTTGGGGTATTCGGAGTGCGGCCTGATCCGTACAGGGTTTGGAACGCGTTCATCCTCCAGGGCAACCCGGAAGCGCGCCCCGCTTCGTTTCCGCACTCTTCGCGTGGTTTCTCGCATCAGCGCCCATCTGGTGTCTGCGCATGGTCCTTTGTGAGGTTCGCTTGATTGTCCCAAGTTCTTCTTCTCGTTTCACTTAGCGTCGTCTTTGCCGCGCTCACGCTCCGCCAGGGCGATTCGGCCCAGCCTTGGTGGGTACGCCTCTTGGAACGCCTGCGCCCGCGCGCCGCCGTCGCCGAACCCGTCGTCTCGCACGAGTCGGGCTGGACGCTGATCCACTGCGACGACGCCGAGAGCTTCAACGCGTGGCTTGGCCGGGACGAGGAGGGGTTGCCCACGAAGCCGGGAGAGGAGCCCTCGCTCGGTTCCCACCTGCTCGTCGAACTGTTCGGTTGCGAGTCCAAACTCCTGGAAGAGGAGCGCACGGTGGGCGACGCGATGCGCGAGGCGGCCGTTCAGAGCGAGGCGACCATCGTCGCCCAGTCGTTCCACGAGTTCAAACCGTGGGGAGTCTCCGGCGCCGTCATCATCCAAGAGTCTCACTACACCATCCACACGTGGCCGGAACACGAGTACGCGGCCGTGGACCTCTTCTACTGCGGGGGCACCGTGCTCGTGCACAAGGCCGTCGAAGTGCTCGAACGGCGCTTCCGTCCCAAACGGATCAAGTTCCTCGTCGTCCGCCGCGGCCTGCAAAGCGAAGTGCACAAGTAAGCATGCACTTCTCCCAAGCCACCGGCATGACGATCGCCGAGACGCACACGTCGGCGGCAACTTGGTTCTTCCAGGTCGAGAAGATGATTCTCGAGGGTCGCACGAAGTACCAGACCTACCAGATCGCCGAAGTGCCGCGATTCGGTAAATCGCTCTTCCTCGACTACAACATCCAAACGTCGCTGATGGACGAGCACATCTTCCACGAGTGCATGAGCCAACCCGCGATGGCCCTCCACCCCCACCCGCGCAAGGTCGCGGTCTGCGGCGGCGGCGAGGGAGCCACCTTGAGGGAGGCCCTGGCCCACAACACCGTGGAAGAGGCCGTGATGATCGACATCGACGAGGAGCTCGTCGACATGGTCAAGGAGCACATGCCCGAGTGGCACCAGGGCGCGTTCGAGGACCCTCGCACGACGCTCCTGCACCAGGACGCGCGGGCGTACCTGCGCGACCACCGGGGCGCCGGATTCGACGTTGTCCTCAGCGATCTGCCCAACCCCCACGAAGACGGACCCGGGCAGATGCTGTTCACCAAGGAGTACTTCCAAATCTGCGCCGACGCAATGGCCGACGACGGGGTGTTCGCCATGCAGGCCGGCTGTGCAAACATGAACTACCCCGAATGCATGGCATGCTGCATCAAGACCCTCGAGAGCATGCGCGAGACGTTTCCCTACGTGCGCGGCTACTGGGGCATCGTCACCACGTTCTTCATGCCTTGGGGCTTCGTCCTGGCCAGCAAGAAGCACGACCCCGCCGCGCTCGACGAGCAGGAGATCGCCAGGCGGTTTGCCCAGCGGGGAGTCCACACACGCTACTACACGCCGCGCTTCCACGACGCGGTATTCGCGCTCCCGGACTACATGCTCGAAGCCACGGCCCACGCAAGGATCCTGACGGACGCAGAACCCTTCGTCTGGACAGCGTAACCGGCCCGCAACGCAGCACGCGCGGCACGTTTGGGGGCCCTCAGACGTCAAGAGTGAAGTGAGACGACTCTGCGCACTCCCCCTTGCCCTGATGGCTCTCTTCGTCATCGGCTGCGGTCCCAAGGAGGAACCGGCACCCGCGACCGATGCGGGCGTGTCGGCCTCGTCGCCGCCCGAGGCGGCGCCTCCCGTCGCAACGACCGAGACGCCCGCCGACGAGTCGGGATGGAGCACATCCCTCGACGAGGGGCTCGCCCAAGCCAAGAAAGAGGGCAAGATGGTGCTCGTCGATTTCAGTGCCGAGTGGTGACCGTCGTGCCAGCAGTACGCCCGTGAGGTGTTCCCCAGCGACAAGTTCAAAGAGAAGGCCGCCGACTTCGTCCTTGTGAAGATCGACGTCGACCAGCAAGGCGAGCTCGCCTCGAAGTACGAGGTGTCCGGCATTCCCGACATCATCTTCCTCGCTCCCGACGGCACGGTCAAGCACCGAGCCCTGGGATTCCGCGGCACCGAGGGTCTCATCCAAGAGATGGACAAAGCCAAAGCGCTCTGAGCGCGAAGGACCGCGCCCAGCCCCTGGGCGCGGTCCTTTCTATTGGACCACTCCCAAAGCCTTGGGCGTATGGCCCGGAAAGACCGCCGCAAGGTTCGTGGAGCGCACCCGTTTGTCCAAAATCTCGGCGAGCACGTCGCGGTAGTCGGTCGTGACGCGCAGGTCTCCCACCTCGTCCAGCTCGTGGGGCTCGAGCCCAGGCCACTTCGCGTGCACCCTGCCCCCCTGCGTGCCGCCGCCGAGGACCGTCATGACCGAGCCTCGGCCGTGGTCCGTGCCGAGTCCGCTGTTCTCCTGAAGGCGTCGCCCAAACTCCGTCATCACCACGACGGTGGTCCGGTCGAGGGCGGGCCCGAGATCCTTCGCGAAGGCGGCAAGGGAGTCGGAGACATCCGTGAGGCCGAGCGCCATGTAGCCCGTGCTGCTCCCTTGGGCGACATGCGTGTCCCAGCCGCCGCGATCGAGGAACGCGACCTCGAGTCCCACGCGGGCCTTGGCGAGGAACGCCACCTGGCGAAGCCCGCGTCCGAGCTCGGAGTCGGGATACGCCGCTCCGCTCTCCGGCTTGTAGTGCGCCGGGTCGAGTCGGTTCAGTGTCTCCAGCAGCTTGAACGTCTCGACCCCCGCATCGACGATCGGATCGCGGAGCTGGTCCTGGTACAGGCGGGTCAGCGTTTGGCGAAGACGGCCGCCGCGGTTTTCAGGCCCCTCGGGGAGTCTCAGCCGGAAATCGGCCAAAGACTCGAGCGCCATTGCGCTCGTCGCGCCTCTTAGCGAGTCGGGCATGACGCTGGAGAACGCTACGGCCCGGAGCGGGCTCGCCCCCTTTTGGGGCCTCGCATCGAGGTGGCGCGCCAGCCACCCGCTCGCAATTCCTCCCCGGATGTTCTCGTTGCCGCGCTCCATCGCCGCCATCGCCTCGAAGTGGGAACGTGTGTGATCGCCCGAGCCGCACGCGTGCACGAAACCCAGGCGGCCCTCTCGGTAGAGCGGAAGCAACGGTCCCATCGCTGGATTCAATCCGAAGAATCCGTCCAGGTCAAGAACCCGGTCCGCCTTCGGGGCCGTGCGGTCCGTGGCGCGAGCCAAGGCCAAGGTCGGCCGTGCCCGATGGTACGCGTCCGCGCCCACCGGTGCCACCATGTTCATGCCGTCGGCCCCTCCCCGAAGGAAGACGACGACCAGCAGGTCGCCGGTTGGGTCCGGCTGGTCTCCCAGGGAAAGGTCCGCCAGCGCCGTGCCGCGGGCGGCCCACCAGACCGCCGCAAGCGCGCCGCCGCCAAGCAGGGCCCGACGACTCACCGCAGGAGTCCAATCCCCTTCGCACGTCCACCGTTCGTCAAACCGTTTGTTCATCGCCATTGAAACTCCGGCGAGGCGAGGCAGAGAGCTGCGGTTTCCCGAAGGGCGCGCTCCGGTTCCATCCCCTGCACATGTTCGTTCAAGCGCTTGTAGAGGCCTCGGTTCGGCAAGCGCTTCGACGCGAGGAACCGTTCGATCGCGCGGTCGCTCGGATCCACGCCGCCTCCATAGGCGGCCCAATCGACCTGTGTGCCCCGCAACCCGATGGTCGCCACCTCGAACGCGAAGTTCCACCGCGCGAGCATCGAACCGGTCCAAGCCGAAACCTTGTCGGGATAGCCGTCGGGCATCGGCCACTCGTAGAGCCCTTGGCCCATCTGGTCGAGATGCTGCAGCACCGCCGGCCCGGCGTCGGTCTCCGCGCCCAGGGCCCGCATGCCGGACGCGACGAAATCGAAAGGCCGCTTGGCGATGGGTGGAGAGTCGAGGAGCTCCTGCGACGCGAGGATCGGCCGCAGCATCGAGCGGATCTCTCCCCCGGTCTGCCGGTAGATCGACGCCACGCGGTCGACCCATTCGCGTTTCTCGCCGCCCAGGAAGTACCGACACAGCTTCGACGCGACGAAGTGCGCGGTCGCGGGATGGTTGGCGAGAATGTCGAGCACGCGCTCGCCCGCCAGTTGGCCCGCGGGGATGCGCTGCCCATTCCACTCCACCTCCGCCGCCGGGTCCTTGACCGTCGGGATGGTCGTTCCCAGCACGCGCTTCGGGCTTGCGTTGTCATGAAGGCCCGGGTCGAATCGGAAGCGCCCTTTGGGATGCAGGAACCGCGTCTCGATGGTCCACCCCGTCAGGCAGCGCGCCACCTCTCGCACATCGTGCTGCGTGTACCCACCATGAACGCCCAGGGTGTGCAACTCCATGAGTTCGCGCGCATAGTTCTCGTTGGGGACGCCTTTTCGGTTGACCTGGTTGTCCAGGTAGTTGAGCATGGCGGGGCTGTGCGCCGACGCGCGGACGAGATCGGGAAACTTGCCCAAGGCATGCGCCCGCACAACCTTGAGCTGGTCAACCGCCATGTAGTAGGCGCCGTAGTGTTTGCGCGAGTAGATGTTGAAGTGGTTGGTCCAAAGGTCCACCATGCGCTCGTGGAGCTGGTTCCGGCCGTAGACGGCCCGCAAGAGCGCCGCTTGCTGAAGCTGGCGGACGACCGCCTCCTCCTTCAGATCGCTCAGTTCGAGCGCGTCGAGGTTGAGGACGTCGAGGCTCGCCAGGCGCACTTGGAGCGCCGGGTCTTCGGACTCTTTGGCCATCAGGGCGTCGTCCACGTAGGCGGAGATCCCGATGGACGCAACGCGCGCGGGATCGCCTGGCGCGGCTCCGAATGCGACCCGGTTCAAGAAGCGCGCGATGGGCCGCACGTCGCCCTGCGGAAGGGGGGCGTCGGGCTGTTGCCCCCCGGCGAGGCGCCGGGCGACCCGACCGCAGCCGGCCGACGCGACGCCGGCCGCCGCCGCGAGTCCGAAGAAGTCGCGGCGCGTCACATTCATTGCCACATCTCCGCGCTCTCGGCCCGAACCGGGGCAGCCCGCTTCAGGGTCGCCAGCGTTCCGGCTCCGAGGGCCACGAGCAGCGCGATCGGGGCGATCCCAAACCACCCGAGGACCGGCAAGATCCCCGAGAGCACCAGAATGCCCGCTCCTCGCACCAATGCGGCGAACGGCGAGAGGTCGGGGTCCATTTCGCGGATGCGCCTCGCCGCGGTGCCGGCGACGCCTGCGCCGCCCACCGAGGCGACGAACAGGAGCACGACGTAGAGAACGGTCCCGAGCAGCTTCAACAAGGGAACCGGCGAGGCGACCAGTGCGAACGACACCACTCCCAGCGTGAGGGCCACCAGGAGTCCGACGCCGAACGACCGCCAAGGGTGCTCGATCTCGCGCTCGGCCCGCTCGGCCGCCTGGCCGAACAGCAGAGAGCAGCCGACGACGAGCGCCCAGATCGAGGCGCAGATGCCAAGAAGCCCTCCCACCGCAGCCAATGCATCGCCAATCGTAATACCCATCTCATCCTCCGGGGCGCGGACGTGCGCCCACCTACCAATACTCAGAAGACTCGCCAAGGGTTGTCGACGTCCCAGGACCTGGCAATCGTGCCAAGCTCCCGCGTCGATCCGGGATAATGGAGCCGCCAATGGGCCGACTCGTTTCAACGCTCGACCGACGCCTCTATCCCGACCACTCGGAACGGGGCATCCACGCGCACTTCCGGAACCGCATTCTCTCGCGGCTCACACCGGACTCGGTGATGCTCGACTTGGGCGCGGGCAGGGGATTCCGACCCGCGATGGACTTCCGGGGATGTGCCGCCCGGATCTGCGGTGTCGACCTCGACCCTTGCGTCTTGGAGAACCCGTGCCTGGACGAAGCGAAACTGTTGGACAGTCCCACGTTCCCCTATCCCGACGCCACGTTCGACGTCGTGGTCAGCGACAACGTGCTGGAGCATCTGGACGACCCCGTCGTCGTGTTCCGCGAGGTGGCGCGGGTTCTGAAGCCCGGGGGCCTGTTTCTCGCGAAGACCCCCAACCGATGGCACTACGTTCCCGTACTGGCGACCCTCACCCCCGACGCGTTCCACAAGTTCTACAACGAGCGTCTTGGGCGGAAGGCCGAGGACACCTATCCCACCCGCTACCGCGCCAACTCGGCCCGGGCCGTGCGGCGCATCGCGGGCGAGGCCGGCCTCGAGGTGGTTGAAGTGGAGCACTTCGAGGGTCGGCCCGACTACCTTCGCATCAGCGCGCCCACGTATGTGGCCGGGTGGCTCTACGAGCGGGTCGTGAACGCATCCACCCTGCTCCGCGGCGTGCGGCTCGTCCTAATCATCGAACTTCGGCGGCCCGAAAATCACTCTTAGCGAAGGGAAACCATGCGGTACCCTAAAAAACCGCTGCGCGCCAACGCAGCTTTGGAGCGACGACGATGATGTTTCGCAAGATCTACTGGGTGACGGAGCAGTTCTCCGAGAACTCCTCGCGGGTGACAGGTATCTACACCTCGATTCCCGACTTGATCCGATCTGGACTCCGGTGGATCGACAGTCCTTCCAAAGAGATGCAGTTCCGGCTCACGCTGGTCAAACTCGATTCCGACAAAGGCCCTTTGGGGGAGTGGGTCTCACCCCATTTCAACGGCCTTGTGGACGATCTCCACGCATTCGTGAAGACCGATGAGTTTAGAATCGAAGAGATCCAGCGCCTCGACGAGGCGCTGGATCTCTTCATGTCGGTGGAGTCCCGAGGTCTGGCCGCGGACTAGCCGCCCGCCGCGGCCGGCGCGGGTGCCTCGGCCCCCTTGGGAACGTCGGCGGCGCTCGCCTTCTTCAGCTCTTCCATGGCCTTGTCCCAGGGCGCTTTCAGCGTCGGGTCGTCGACCTTGATCTCGCTCGACTTGATCTTGTCGGACATCCGCTTGTTCAAGTCGACGGCCTGACTGCCGCGCTGCTGGGCGAGCTGGCGTCGAACCAGCTCCTTGCGGGGCTCGTCCATGTTGATCGGCTTGGCAGGCGTCTTCTTCTGGATGTAGAACTTCGCCCAGCCGTCGGTCAGCTTCAGCCAGTCGGAGACTTTCAGCTCATCCGTCTTGTTCACGAGGGTCTGCAGCTCCGGCGGCAGCTGGCCGATCCTTCTCTCTGGGAAGCGCGCCTGATCCTGGCGGGCGTTGGGAATCTCACTGAGGCGCTGGGCGACGGACAAGAACGGCTGTCCGGTCGCAAGCTCCTTGTCCACCGCGGCCTTCGCCGCATCGGTCTTCACAAAGATCCACTGCATATCGGCGAGAGCCGGGTCCATGAACATCTGCTTGTTGTTGGCGATGTACTTGTCGACCTCGTCCTTCGTGATCGTGATGCCTTTGCTGAGCAGTTTCTCGCGAGCCAGGCTGACCAGGATGCCCTCCTTGAGGTCCTGAATGGACGTTCCGTCCGCCGTTCTCTCCTTGATGAAGTTGGGGTTGAGTTTCTTCTGGAACTCCAGCTCCGCGAGCACGTCCTGCTCGGTGGGAGCCACACCCTCGTCTTTGGCGAGCTGGATGAGCACCTTTCGCGCCACAAGGTCCTTGAGGGCCTGGAACGCCAGGCTGCCAGCAACCTGCGCCTCAACCGCTCCGGTCGGAGTCACAACGGTGACCGTGTTCTTCGTCTCCAGATACTTGTGGAAATCCTCGGCGCTGATCTTCTCGCCGTTGACGACCGCAAGCTCGCCACCGCCGCCGCGGCCGCAACCGGCGACGAACAAAGCCGCTAGTGATGCGGCGATACCAAACAAAATCGTTTTCTTCAACCTAAGGCTCCTCGTAATAGTGCGGGGGTTAGCATACCTTCGCCCCTCCGGGGCCCCGCTTTCATGGGTTAACGCCTTGGGAGCAACAATCGTGCCAAGGGTGAGGTTTCCGGGGGCAAAACCCGGTAGGGGGCGTCACACCGCCAAATCGAGCGTGTGGGGGTCGTCGGGGTCGTCCGACTCCAGAACAAGCGCCTCGGGCTCGTCTTCGACGTTCTCGAGTTCGAGCACGTCGTCCCGTGCATCGCGTCGGGCGTCCCGACGCCGGTCCCCCGCGCGGCGCGCCACGCTTGGAGGCTGCACGGCCGGAGTGGCCGGCACGATGCGATCGATGTCGCCCATCGTCCTAGCGGACCGGGACCCCGCCCTCCTGCTGCATGAAGTTGCGCAACCGGGTCATGGCCTGGGTGTGCAGTTGGTAGACGCGGGACTCGCTCACACCGAGCACCTTGCCAATCTCTTTGAAGGTCAGGCCTTCGAAATAGTAGAGTGCGACCACGAGCCGCTCGCGCTCGGGCAGCTTGTCCACACCGGTGGCCAGTTGCCGCCGGACCTCGCGTCCCTCGACCTCGCCCTCCGGGTTCGCGTTCTCGTCGACGATCAGCTCGACAAAGTGGATGTGGTCGTCGCCGTCGCCCGTGGTCAAGATGTCGTCCAGGCTGTACACATTCGTGCGGCCCATGCGCACCATCAGCTCCGACACGTCTTGCTGGCTCATCTGCATGGTCTCGGCGATCTCGTGGTCGGTCGCCGGTCGGCCCATCTTGGTTTCGAGCGCCATCATCGTGCGATCGAGCGCCTTGAGCTTCTCTCGAATCGATCGCGGGACCCAGTCCTCGTCGCGCAGCATCTCCAAAATCGCGCCACGGATCAAGGCGATGGCGTACGTTTCGAACTTGACGTCGCGCGTCGGGTCGAACTGATCGACGCTCTTGATCAAACCGATGACGCCCGCGCCGATCAGGTCTTCCCGATCCAGACCGCCGGGAAGGCTCGTGACGAGGCGGCCCGCCGTGATCTTGACGAGGTACGAGTAGTGGTTGATGAGGTGCGCGCGCGCCTCCGGGTTCTTGTAGACCTTGAAGTCCACCCACGATCGCTTGAGCTGCTCTGGCGACAACGGCATAATTCCTTCCTCAATCTCCCTGGCCGCACCCTCTGGGCGACCAAGCGCTTACTCTGGCCCGTGCGGTTGAATCCTCACTGTAAAGAACACGTACCATAGCTGAGTCCCAATCAAACCCAGCAAAAATGCGAGGCCCGCACGCCAAAGGCATGTAATGGGATCGACCTGGGCGAGAATTCCCGCCGCCAAGGCCACCAGACCTGCCAATCCCGCTACCACCTTTGCCATCGACGATTGCTCCGTCTCCCTCGGGGCTACTCTCTAATCCTGGCGATCTTGCGGGCCCTCTGCAGGGCAACCCTCGCAGTTTCTGAGAGGTTTTCGGGCTCGGGAACCTAAAGCGGAATGCGAAGGCCGTCGTAAGCCAGTTCGATTCCGTCGGGCAAGATCGCGTTCGTGGCATGGTGATCGTAGTCGTGGCTGAGATGGGTGAAGTACGTTTTTCGCGCGGCGAGCCGCTGGGCGACCTCGATCGCCTTCTCAAAGTGGAAGTGGTTCGGGTGCGGTCGCTTGCGCACCGCGTCCAACACCAACGTTTCCAACCCCTGAAGGTGCGCCTCGGCCTCCGGGGGGATCTCCCCCACGTCGGTCACGTACGCGAAGTCGCCCACCCGCAAGGCAAGGACGGGCCACGGCCCGTGAACGACGCAGAAAAGCTCGATCTCGAAGCCGCACGCGTGCAGGACGAGAGGCGCGTCCCGCAGGTCGAAGCGTGGCACCTCAACGTCGGCCTGCAGGGGTTCGAACGCGTAAGCGAAGATGCGGCGGATGTCCTGCTGGTACCTCGGAAGGGTGTAGATCGGCATGTCGCGCTTGCCGACGATGCAGAAGGAACGCAGGTCGTCCATCCCCATGACGTGGTCCGCATGCGTGTGCGTGAGGATCACGGCGTCCACCATCCGAACGTGCTCGCGAAGGAGTTGGAGCCGCAACTCGGGCGGACAGTCCACCAGGACGTTGCCCCCCTCGCCCTCGAGCAGCAGCGAACAGCGGGAACGGTGGTTCTTCGGCTCGGCAAGATACGCCTCGGGGTACTCCACGCCCAACATCGGGACCCCGTTGCTCGTCCCCGAGCCCAAGATCACGGCCGTGGCCATCAGAGTTCGCCGGAGCGCTTGAGCACTTCCGCTGCGATCAGCGCGCTGGGCACGTCCGAGTACTGCGCGACGCGCTCGATGCACCGCGCAAAACTCCGCTCGCCCGGCTCGTCGTACTCGCCCTGGTCCCGACGCGCGCTGGCCACGATCTCAATGGCCTCCTCGAGGAAACGGGCCCGGTTTTGGGGCAGCGACTTGTTGCTCATGGCCGCGTAGCGGCGGCTCAGCTGCTCGTAGACCTGTTCCCAGTTGCTGCGGGCGGACATCTCCGCGCGCATCTTCTCGAGCGCAGCTTCCTGGAGTCGGCGGGCTTCGGCGTCGCGACGCTTGACCGCCTCGTAATCCGCCGGCTCGACGCCGTCGATGATGCGCAGGGTCACCGGCGCGTTCATCCGCTCGGCGAATCCGTTTTCGATCAGGCGCTTCGTGTGCGCCATTCGGAGGTGGCCCGCAAGCTCCGAGTCGTTGTGCGGCAGACCCATCACCAGCACACCGTCCTCCAGAACCAAGGGCTTGCAGGCGTTGAGCGCCGACCAGACGCCGACACCCGTCACCGCGTTGCGGACCTCCGGCAACACCTCGCTCCAAATCTCTGCCAAGTCCGCCATCCGCCAGATTATAGACGGGCCGCGTACGGCTAGCCCTCGACAGCCCGGGCCGGCTGGAAGATGCTGATCCAATCGCCTTGGACCGTCGCGGTGCCGGTCATCCCCTCGCCGAGCATCGAGAAGACGGGGTACGCGCACTGAAGCTCCCGCGCGGCACCGTTCTCGAACCGGACGCGCGCAAAGAACCGGATCCCCGGGTAATCGGGATCGAAATCGCTGAACATCATCTCCGAGGTCCCGGGCATCAGCGCGTACCTGGCCAGAATCCGGACCCTTGCAAACTCGGGTTCGGCGGAACGCGCCCGACGGTTTCTCCCCAGCCCCCACACCAGCGCGAGGATCGCGCAGCCGAATCCCAACAGGATCGAAAGGGCCGCGAAACCCGAGAGGATGAGCAGCGAAGGGTCCTTGCCTTGCGAGTTCGCCATGCGGAGGGCGCCTCCGCCCATCAGCATCACGAAGCCGATCGCACCCAGTCCGACCAAGCCGAACGCCGCGAACACCAAACAGCCGATCGCTTTTTCGCGTTGCTCGTCCGTCATGACTCGACGCCTCTCCTCTAAGTACGGAGGAGAGGGCCGGTTCGATGCCCCGGACGCCCGATCAGGTGACGCTGCGCGAGGGTGCGGGAGCGCCGGGCAGGATCACGTCTGCGACGGCGTAGGAGCGGCGGATGTCGTGGATGCACACCTTGGCGCGGTGGCCGATGTACTCGGCCCCATCCAGAAGCTCGATGTAGTACCCATTGTCGGTCCAGCCGACCACCTTGTTCGCGTTCTCGAACGCGGAGCGGCGCACGTTGCACTCGAGCACCTGGGCCCGGCGAAAACCCATGTATTTCCGGTCAAACTCCTCGATGGTCCCCGAGTGGATCTCGTACTCCTCGTACTCCATGTCGAAGTTCGCGCGGATGTAGATTCCCCGTCGCATCTCGTGCTCGAGCTCTTCCGAGTTCTCGCCGTCCGCACCGATCAGCGCCTCCACGACGGACGGGTGGCACTCGATCAGGAATGCGTTTCCCGGCTCACCCACGCGCCGCCACAGGTCGCGCTCGATCCACAGGGAAACGGTCTCCTTACTTGAAATTCTTCCCTGCCCCAGGCACATCGGGCACACGTCGGAGATCGCCTCGGTGACGGACTCTCCCGTCCGCTTGCGCGTGATCTCCACGAGGCCAAGAGAGGAGATGCGGCCGACCCGGGTGCGGGCCCGATCGCGCGACAGCTTGTTCGTGAACGCCGTGAGGACCTTTTTGCGGTCGTCCGCGGACTCCATGTCGATGAAGTCGATCACGATGATGCCACCCATGTCGCGCAACCGCAGTTGGCGGCAGACTTCGTCCGCCGCCTCGAGGTTCGCCTTGACGATCGTCTCGTTGAGCGACGTGGTGCCCACCTGCTTGCCCGTGTTGATGTCAATGGCGGTCAGGGCTTCCATCTCGTCGATCACGAGATAGCCGCCCGACTTCAGCCACACCTTGTGCTGCAGCAGACGGTCCAGCTCGCGCTCGATTCCAAAGGCGTCGTACACAGGTTCGTCGCGATCGTACATCTCGATGCGGTCCCGCAACTTCGGGGACACGATGCCGGCGACGAGATGGACCTTCTCGTACTCGTCCGGGTCGTCGATGATCAGACGATCGATCTCGTCGTCGAACAGGTCCCTCACCGTGCGGTAGAGAAGCGTCTGGTCGCGATGGACGCACGCCGGCGCGCGTTGCCGCTTGGCCGCGCGCAGCACGTTCTGCCACTCGACCTGGAGGAAGTTCACGTCCGCGGCCAGCTCGGCTTGGGTGCGCCCCTCGCACTCGGTGCGCATGATCAGGCCGAACCCCTCGGGCACGATCGCGTCGCCGACGCGGCGCAGGCGCTCGCGCTCGGAACGATCCTCGATCTTCCGGCTCACCCCGACCTGCTTGGTCTCGGGCATCAGCACGACGTAACGGCCCGGCAGGGCGATGCGCGTGGAGACGCGGGCCCCTTTGGTGCCCCGGGGACCCTTGGTGACCTGGACCATCACCTCCTGGCCGGACTTGAGCAGGTCCTTGATCTTGCGGCGCCGCAGTTCGCTGCGTTTGAGCGAAGCAGGGCTGTTGTCGCCCAGAGGCTCGTCGGGCAGGATATCGGCGACGTAGAGGAACGCGTTCCGCTCCAAACCGATGTCCACGAACGCGGCGTCCATGCCCGGGAGCACGTTCTGCACGATGCCCTTGAAGATGCTGCCGACGACGCGTTCCTCGCGCTCGACGCGGTACTCCATGAGTTCGCCGTTCTCAAGGATGGCGATCCGCGTTTCGCGGTTGCTGCAGTTGACGACGATCTCGACGGTTGTGCGACCGTTGGTCGCGCTGCGCGAGCGTGTGGAGCTTTCGGGCTTTCGCCTCGCGCGGCTCCGAGTCGCGCCTTTTCCTGAATTGTTTCTCAATGCAAATCCTTTCTGGACCCGGCCCTTTCGGGCGCAGGCGTGGGGCGTCTTGTTCGCCCCGACAGCGGTCATCTCCATTGTACCAAGACGCACGGGACGGGTCGAACGGAGCGGACGGTAAGATGGGTCGATGCCGGTTTTTGAGTTCCGCTGCGAGGATTGCGGCAAGCGGTTCAACGCCCTCATCGGGATGACCGCGGAGTCCGACGACGAAGCGTGTCCGCACTGCGGATCCGCAAAAACGCGCAAGCTGGTGAGCCGCTTTGCCCGCGTGCGGTCCGAGGACGATCGCATCGACGCCCTGGCCGACCAGTTGGAGACGATGGGCGAGCCGGACAGCCCTTCGGAGATGCGCCAGATGGTGCGCGAGATGGGCAAGGCCATGGACGAGGACATGGCCGACGACATGGAGGAGATGTTCGAAGCCGACATGGCCGGCGAGTTGGAGGACGACGTCTGAGACGCCCCGGCCAGCTCACGGTCATCTGCGGATCGATGTTCGCCGGCAAATCGGAGGAGCTGATCCGCCGCGCCCGGCGCGCCCTCTACGCCAAGCGCACCGTTCAGGTGTTCAAACCCGCGATCGATTCCCGATACGACGAGTCGAGCGTCGTGACGCACATGGGCGTGAAACACAGCGCCGTGCCGGTGCGCTCCGTGCGCGAACTGGAATCGAACATCGATCCCAAGACGCAGATCGTGCTCATCGAGGAGGCGCAGTTCTTCGACGCCTCGCTGGTCGATCTCGCCGTCCGCCTCGCGGACGAAGGGCGGGACGTCGTGCTCGCGGGGCTCGACCAGGACTTCCGGAGGCAGCCGTTCGGACCGATGCCCCAACTGCTCGCCGTGGCCGATGAGGTGGTGAAGCTCCGCGCGATCTGCATGAAGTGCGGCGCACCCGCCAGCCACACGTTCCGCGTGATCGACGGCAAGCCCGCGCACAAGGACGACCCCATCATCCTCATCGGCGCGACGGAGAGCTACGAGGCGCGCTGTCGAGAGTGCTACTCCCTCCGGGGGACACGCAAGGCGCGTCCATGACGATCACGCTCGACGCGGCCGGGACGCTCATCGACGTCCGGTGGAACCCCGTCGCGTTTGCGATCGAATGCGCCCACGAAGTGGGCCTATCGATCGAGGACGACGCGGCGGCCTCCCTTTACGACCACCTTCTCCGATCCCGTTGGGGGCACTACCGGGAGCTCAATCTCACCCGAGACCCCGACACGTGCGACGAGTGGTGGCGCGCCCTCACGCGGGAGTGGCTGGCTCGGCTCGATCAGGACCCCAGCCAGGTGGAGCCCTTGACGCAGGTGGTCATGCGCCGACTCTACACCAAGGGAAGCGAGGTGTTCCGCCTCTACGACGACACGATTCCCGCCTTGGAGGCCCTTCGGGCGGCCGGCCACCGGCTCGCCATCCTGAGCAACTGGGACTACTCCCTCCACCGCGTGGTGGCGATGCTCGAGATCGAAGGCTACTTCGACCTCGTGGTCGCCTCCCTCGAGGAGGGGCCCGAAAAGCCCGATCCCGAACTGTTCCGCATCACGCTGGACCGGCTCGGCGCGAAACCGGCGGAGGCCCTGCACGTGGGAGACAACCCGGTCGACGACCTGCGGGGCGCCCAGCAGTTCGGCATGGGCGCGATCCTCCTCGACCGCGCCGCGATCGATCCGGCGCCCCCCATCGTGCGATCCCTGCTCGACGTTCCGCTTCTCGCCGGTAACTCGCATGAGGCCTCTTGACTACGACCTGCCGGAAGACCGCATCGCCCAGCGACCGCTCGCCGATCGCGCGGCGTCGAAGCTCCTCCACCTCGACCCGTCGTCCGGACGCGTCGCCCACCTGGCGTTTCGGGACGCCCCCACCCTCCTTCGCGAAGGGGACCTGCTCGTCCTCAACGACACCCGGGTGACGGCGCTGCGCCTGATCGGTGCCAAGCCCTCCGGCGCGCAGGTCGAGTTCTTTCTCCTTCGCCCGGCGGGCCAGGACCGGTTCGAAGCGCTCGTTCGACCGGGAAGAAAGCTCCGACCCGGCGCGACGGCCGAGTTCGAGGGCGGCATCACGGGCCGTGTCGAGGCGCTTCTCCCCGACGCGCGAAGGCTGGTCTCCCTCCACCACCCGCGGGGCTTGGACCGGGCCTTGGAAAGCGTCGGGCGCGTGCCGCTGCCGCCCTACATCCACGAACTCCTCGACGATCCCGAGCGCTACCAGACCGTGTATGCGCGCACCCCCGGCAGCACGGCCGCGCCCACCGCCGGGCTCCACTTTACGGACGCGATCCTCGAGGCGATCGAAGCGCGTGGCGCCTCCATCGCGTTCGTCACGCTCGACGTGGGCTTGGACACGTTCCGCCCCATCCAGGCCGACGACCTCGACGACCACCCGATGCACGGCGAGCGGTGCGCGGTTCCCGAAGCCACGGCGGAAGCGGTGGCCGCCTGCAAGGGGCGCGTCGTCGCCGTCGGGACCACCTCGGTGCGCACTCTCGAGACCTTCTCGAAGGGACCCCGCGCGATCGAGCCGGGCGAGGCGGTGTCTCGGCTCTTCATCCGGCCCGGCTACCGATTCCTGAGCGTGGACGGCATGTTCACGAACTTCCACATGCCCCGCACGACGATGCTCTCGATGCTCGCCGCGATGGCGGGCGAGGAGAATGTGCTTCGCGCCTATTCCGAGGCCCTGGAAAACGGTTACCGGTTTTTGAGTTTTGGCGATTCGATGGTCCTTCTCTGACCCCCCGCCAGGGGCATTTCCGCTCGATTTTATGTAAACTATCCCGACCGCACCGCCTTGCGAAGGAAATCCCATTTTGAGAACCAACGAGTTTGATCCGCTGGCCTACATCGAGAGCGCTTTTCTCGATACGGAAAAGAAGAAGCCGGAGGACCTGCCCAGCCCGGAGCTAGACGAATCCTTCCCCACGCTGAAGGACTACGTGGACGGCGATGGCCGGAGCAACGGCAAACACGCCGCGCCGGACGAGGCGGAGACGGAGAAGGCGCCGCGGTTCCGGAAGACCACGATGAGCGCCCCGCGCCCAAGGCGCGCGAAAAAGCAGACGGCCCGCTCGGTGGACCCCGAACTGCAGGAGACGTGGGAGACTTTGCCCAAGAGCATCGAGTTCCTCACCAGCTTCTTCGACGACGCGGTGACCGCCAACTACTACCGCGGCGAATTCAAGGAGTCGCGCAAGGAGCTGATCCGAAGGCTTCTCGATCCCGAACTCACCCTTGAGGAGACGAGCCGCCTGCTCGGCGTGTGCCCGGCCACCGTGCGCCGCTACACCAACCGCGGCTGGCTCCAGCACCACCGGACCAAAGGCGGCCAGCGCCGATTCCGGCTCAGCAACGTCGTCCGCTTCGTCGATGCCCACGGGCGCTTCCCCGAGGCGTAAGCCGTGGCTGGCGACGCGCTCCGCATCGCCCTGTTCTCCGACAGCACGCTTCCCATCCTGAACGGCGTCGCGGTCAGCATCGACGCACTCGTGCGCGAGATGCGCAACGCGGGCCACTCGGTCCACGTCTACACCGCGGCTTTTCCCGGATATCGCGATCCCGATCCGAACACGTTCCGCTTTCCGGCGTTCGAAACCCCCTGGTCGAAGGGCTACCCCGTGGCCACGCCCCCCTACTACGGGATGCTGCACCGGTTCCGGAAGCACGCGTACGACCTGATCCACACGCACACGCCCGGCCCGATCGGACTCGTGGGACTCCGCTGGGCCCAGTCCCACGAGATTCCGATCGTCTCGACCTACCACACCCTTTACGACCGGTACGCGCACTACATCCCGCTGTTCCCTCGCCGGTACGTGCGGCACAAGATCGCCAAACACACGAACTTCTACTACAACCGGGTGGACCATGTGATCACCCCGAGCGCCGCGGCGCTCCGCTGGCTGCGGCGGCACTCGGTGCGCACGCCGGCCTCGGTCATCCCCACAGGGGCCCCTCCCCGCGCCATGCACGACCGGGCGGAAACAAGATCGAAACTCGGGATTCCCGCCCAGCAACGCATGCTGCTCTACGTGGGGCGGTTGGCTCGCGAGAAGAACCTCGGGCTCCTGTTCGACATGGCGTCCCTCGCGTTCGATCAGGACCCCTCGCTGCGGCTGTGGCTCGTCGGCGACGGCCCGTACCGTGGCGAGGCGACCACGATGGCGCGCCGCGCGGGCGTCGGCGACCGCGTCCACTTCGTCGGGGAGGTGGCCCGCAACGAGGTGGACCCGTACTATGCGGCCGCCGATCTGTTCGTGTTCAGCTCGATCACCGAGACGCAGGGCCTCGTCGTCCAGGAAGCCGGCACCTACGGGCTTCCCGCGGTAGTGGTCGGCGGCGGCGGTGCGAGCGCCGGCGTCGTGGATGGGCAGAACGGTTTCGTCGTGCGGAACGAACCGCGCGAAATGGCCGAGAGGGTGTTGGAGATCTTCGCCGACGAGCCTCTGCACGCGCGCCTGTCCGAAGGGGCGGTTCGCCTCGCGCGGCAGTACGGTTCCGAGGCGATGGCGGAGAAGGTCGTCGCGGTGTACCACCGCGCGATGGAGGCCCGGTCGCGCGAACGGGTCCGGGAGAACGACATTGTCCTCGCCTGAATCCCGTCGCTCGGGGCTTCCCCAGTTCTTCGCGGCGCTGGGCGTGCTCGTGCTGCTCAACGTCGGCCTCGGGTACCTGCCGCTCCCGGGCGACGCCGTCGTCTTCGTCGAGGTGCTGGTGGGCATCGTGTTCATCGCGCTGCCGATCCTGGGCCTGTTTCGCGCCGCGGACCACCCGTGGACGCCTCGGCTGGCGGGGACCTTCATCGTCCTCGGGCTGGCGCTTCATCTGGGGCTTGGAGCGTTGGCGCGGGGAGGCGCACTGGGCGTGGGCCTGGCGCCCGCGATCGCGCTGGCCCTCTCGCAAGCGGGCCTCGTCCTGTGGAGCGCGGGACTCGGCGCGCTTCTGGCAACGATCCTCAAGGACAAGAACCTCCTCCTCCCGGTCTCGCTGTTTCTCGCCGCGTTCGACCTGTTCTTGGTCTTGACGCCCATGGGATTCACCCAGAAGCTCATGCAGGCGCAGCCGGAGCTGCTGCCGTCGATCGGATTCGCCATTCCCAAGATCCAGGAGAATCCCGCCTACGGCCCCGTCGCGGCCACGGCCTACGTCGGGCCGGCGGACCTGCTCTTCATGGGCATGTTCTTCGTGGCGTTGTTCCGCTTCCAGATGCGGGCGGCAGAGACGTTTCGGTGGCTGATCCCCACGCTGCTGGTCTACATGGGCATCGTGCTGTTCGCCGGGCCGCTTCCGGCCCTGGTGCCGATCGGTCTCTGCATCCTGATCGTGAACTGGAAGGAGTTCAAACTCAACCGGGAGGAGTGGGTGTCGACCGGCATCGTCGCGGCGATCGGCGCCGCGATCGTCATCTGGGGGGCGACGCAGCAGCCAGCGCGGCCTGCTGGGCCTTCGCCGCAGGCGATCGTCCCAGGGTATCCAGCACCTCCAGGCTCGCTTGGGCCAAGAGCTGAAGGTCCACCCCGGTAGCAATGCCGCTGCGCTCGAGGAAGTAAACGAGGTCCTCGGTGGCGAGGTTTCCACCCGCCCCGGGGGCGTACGGGCAACCTCCCAGACCGCCCGCGCTCGCGTCGAATGCGCGAACCCCCGACTCGAGCGCCTCGGCGACGTTGGCTACGGCCGTCCCGCGCGTGTCGTGGAAGTGGTAGGCGATCTTGTCGATCCCGATCTCCGCCGATACGGCCTGGGTCAAAACGCGCACCTCGGCGGGAACGGCCACGCCGATGGTGTCGCCGAGGCTGACCTCGTCGCACCCCAGGTCGAGGAGCGCGCGGGCCACCCGAACGGTCGCGCCAGGCTCGACGCGGCCCGCGTACGGACACTCGAAGGCCGTGCTGACGTAGCCCCGCACCCACCCATCGGGAACCGCCTGCCGAAACTTGGGGACCAGTTCGCGAAAGGCGTCGAGGGAGCCTGCGATCGTCGTGTTGATGTTCCGCTCGGTGAACGCCTCGCTCGCCGCCGTGAACACGGCAATGGCCCGCACCCCGCACGCCAGCGCCCGTTCGAGCCCCTTGGCGTTGGGAACGAGCGCCGAGCAGCGGGGCCCGTTCGGAAGCTGCGGCCAGAGATCGGCGGCATCCGCCAACTGGGGAACCCATTTGGGAGAGACGAAGCTGGTCGCCTCGATCTCCTGCAGGCCGCTCGCCGCCAGGCGCTCGATGAACCGCCGTTTGACCGGCGTGGGGATCGGCGTCGCCTCGTTCTGGAGGCCGTCGCGAGGGCCAACCTCGAGGATGCGGATCAAGCGGTCGGCGCCTCCTCGACCAACACGAGCAACGCCCCCTCGGCCACCTGTTCGCCGGCCGCGACCGCCAGCTTCGCGACTACGCCGTCGAACGGCGCCGCGTACGTCTGCTGCGTCTTCATCGCTTCGAGGACCAGCAGGCGCTGCCCCTTCGCAACTTGCTCGTCCTGCCGCACGAAGACCTCGACCACCTGCCCAGGCATCGGGGCGTGCATCTCGCCGCTCGCGTGCTGGAGCGCCTGCCGCGCGCGGCTGGGTTTCTCGACGAGGAACTGCCTTCCCCGAAAGCTGACGTGGACCGAGTCGCCCACGCGCACCGACGCGGCGGTGAACGTTCCTTCGGGGGTCGGCACGATCCAGCGATCGCCCAGGCGCCGGGGGGGTGTGGCGGGACGGTTGGGCAACTCGACCTCGACCCCGTTGACGAGCCGCTTCACAACGCCCCCACGGGGCCCTGCCGCGTCGCACGGAACCGGCGCGCCGCGTCTACGAAACTGGCGAAAAGCCGCTGGGTGGCAGGGTCTTCCGGCGTACGCTCCGGGTGCCATTGGACGCCGACCAGCCACGGCCGATCGTCCGCCTCGATCGCCTCGACCACGCCGTCCTCCGCGCGGGCGACGACGCGAAGACCCGCGCCGGGATCGCCGCACGCCTGGTGGTGGAAGCTCAACCCCGTCACGTGCTCGACCCGGACGATGCTGTGGAGGAGCGAGTCCGTTTCGATGGGGCAAGTGCCGGGGTTTCCGCCCGCGTGACCCTCGTGCCCAACGAGATCCGGGATGTGCTGGACGATTCCGCCTCCGCGAACGACGTTGAGGAATTGGCACCCGTAACAGATGCCGAGGATCGGCACTTCGGCGGCGAGCGCGTGGAAGAGCGCCTTCTCGCCGGCGAACCGGGCGGGGTCCTGCAGTTCGGCCTTCGGGTGCGTGGGTTGCCCGAATTCGCGCCCGTCGATGTCGTAGCCGCCGGGGATCAGCCAGCCGTCGAGCAGGGGAGCGATCTCGGCCATCTCGGCCTGCGGCGGAATCAAGAGGGGCACGCCCCCCGCGGCCGCCACGCGCTCGGCGTAGTTCCAGTTCAGGGACAACGTGCCGCGCGAACGGCCGTTCTCCGGTTCGTGGCGACACTCGACCGTGATCCCGATGATCGGCTTCATCGTCACAAGGAGATCAGGGCGTCGATGGTCTCGACGTTCGTGCGAACCTCGTTCAGGAACTCCGCGCCGCCAACCCCGTTGATCAGCCGGTGGTCGATCGTGAGCCCCAGGTTCACCAGCCTCTTGAGGCGGATCTCCTCGGTCTCCGAGTCGAGTCCGTTGTAGCTCTCGCCAAGGAACAGGGTCGCCACGCCGGGCGGGACGACGACCGGCACCGCCTCGCGGATGTTGTGGGCCTGCATGTTGGTGAGGCTGATCGTGACGCCCTCGTGCGCCTGGTCGTGGCCATTGCGCGCCTCGGCGATCCGCTCGCGGCACGTGGTGGCGAACGTCTTCCAGTCCAAGGTGTCGGCGTCCTCGACGACGGCCAGGACCAGCTCGTCGCCGGGAAGGGCGACGGCGATCCCCAGCGACGCGTGGTCGTACGTACGGATCACGGAATCCCCGACCATGGTCGAGCGGAACTTCGGGTGGTTCGCCAAGGCCTTGGCGACGGCGAACGCGAAGATGGTGAAGGTGGACGGCTGGAAGTCGGAACCGCTCTGCTTGATGCGCGCCCGAAGCCGCTCCACCGGCCCCCAGTTGGCGGCGACCGTCATCGTGCCCGGCACGACCAGCTGCGCCCCACGGACGAGGCGGGAGGAGAGCAGGCGTTGCTTGCCGCCCATCTCGACCTCGGTGAACGGCCCGGCCGCCGAGGTCGCCGCAGGCTTGGCGGCCGTCCCTCCGGCGCCAAGATACGCGTCGATGTCCTCGGGCATCAGCTTCGATCCGGCGACGGGAACGGCGGCCAGGTCGGCCTCGCTGAGGCCCTTCTCTTTGGCGTAGGCCCTCGTGCGGGGCGGAATCGTCAGGTTGCGTCCCGCCGCGCCGTCCGAAGCGGCCTTGCGCGGGGCGGATTGGGTTTCGGAAGATCCGGCGTCCGGGGAGCCGTGGCCCGCCACCGCTTCGGTCCCTTCGGCGACCTCCATCGTCGCCACCTCTCCTCCGATGGGCAGGATCGCGTCGACTTCTGCCAGCCAGTTGACGAGCGTGCCCTCGTAGGGAGACTCGACGTCCATGACGGCCTTGTCGGTCTCCATCTGGTAGATGGGCTCGTCGCGCTTGACGGCATCGCCGGGCTGCTTGAGGACGGCGACCAGGCGGGCCTCCTGGAGGCCTTCGCCGATCTGGGGAATTCGAACGGAGATGGTCGGCATACGCTCCTAGTTTGACACGGCGGAACGCGGCGCGTGCAGGAGTGCCGCCTCAACCGAGGTATCCTATCGTGCTGTGGTTCGAGATGACGCTTCCCCCTCTCTGCGAACCGACACACCGCAACCAGGATTAGAACATGGCTAAGAAGATCACCAGCGTCATCAAGCTCAACATCGCCGCCGGCAAAGGAACCCCGGCGCCCCCCGTAGGCCCCGCGCTGGGCCAGGCGGGCATCAACATGATGGAGTTCCTCAAGAAGTTCAACGAGATGACCGCCCAGCAGATGGGCTTCACCCTCCCCGTCGAGATCAGCGTTTACGAGGACCGTTCGTTCACGTTCATCGTGAAGCAGCCTCTCACGACCGACCTGATCAAGCGTGCCGCAGGCATTGAAAAGGGCGCCGGCAACCCCAAGATGGAGACCGTCGCCACCCTCACGCGGGACAAGCTGCGCGAGGTGGCCAAACTCAAGATGGCCGACCTCAACACGACCGACGAGGAGATGGCGATGCGCATCGTGGCGGGCGCCGCCCGATCGATGGGTGTGAAGATCCAGCAGTAGCCTCGCGTTCCGCTTCGGAACACCCGATACGAAAAGCGTCCGTCGAGGCCGTAACGGATCGGACCGGTCACCCGTCCTACGAGTACTGATTCGATTGACGGATTGAAGATGATGCGTGTTTGGACCTTGATTCTAGGCTTGGCGGTCGGTGTCGCCCTGGTTTCCGCCAGGGTTGGCGACGGCCCGGGCACGGAGTCCCATCTGCCCTCGCAGGCAGCAGCCGACCTGTTGCGCGACGCAACGGGCGCCGATGGGGCGTTCCTTGCCGCCGGCCTTGTCAAGGACACCTTCCAGCAGGACAACCTGGCGTCCCTGCTTCAGTACCCGACGGACCAGGTCGTTCTGGTTCAACTGACGGGCGCCCAGATTCGCCAGGCGTTCGAACGCACGCTGTCCCTGTACCCGCTTCCCAACACGAGCTTCCTTCAAATCTCCGGGTTTGAAGTAGAGTTCTCCAAGACCGCCGATGCGGGAAGCCGAGTCACGTCCGTCACCGCTTCGGGCTCGAAGCTCGAAGACGAGAAGACGTATTCGGTTGCCATGCCGTCCTCGCTTGGTCGCGGGGGTCTGGGGTACTTCAAAATATGGGACAAGTCCAAGATTACGAAGACGTTCGAGAACATGACGGTCGAAAGCGTGCTCAAAGGCAAGCGGTACGTCGAAACCGAGCCACGGTGGGTCGGCTCCTCGCCCTTCTAGCGGGCGCCTCCCTCGCCACTTCGGCGTGCGCGCCTCCCTCCCCGCTGGAGTTCGACTCCGCCAAAGCGTGGTCCCACCTGATCAAGCAGTGCGACTTCGGGCCCCGCGTTCCCGGTACGGACGCCCACCTCAAAGCGCGCGACTACATCCAAGAGGCGATGAAGCAGTCGTGCGACAACGTCCGCCTTCAAGAGTTCACCCACATCTGGTCGCAGACGAACAAGAAGGTCACGATGTGGAACATCCTCGGCGACCAGAACTGGAAGGACGCCAAGACGAGGGTCGTGCTGGTCGCCCACTGGGATTCGCGACCCTACGCCGACCAGGACCCCGGGAGCGCCAACCGATCCAAGCCCGTGCTGGGCGCGAACGATGGCGCCAGCGGCGTGGCCGTCCTGCTCGAGCTCATGCGCGTCCTGAAGGGCCGGCACCCCGATCTGGGCATCCTGTACCTCATGACCGATGGCGAGGATCTCGGTCCGGGCCTCGACGAGATGTTCCTCGGCGCCAGCGCGTTCATGAAGAGCCTTCCCGACCCGCGTCCGGAATACGGGATTCTGATCGACATGGTCGGCGTGAAGAACGTGCGCATCCCGATGGAGATGAACAGCTTCGGCTACGCGGAATCGCTCCTGCGAGATTTCTACGCGCACGCCCAGAAGATCGCGCCGCGGACGTTCCCGATGGTGTACGGACAGTTGATCGAAGACGACCACATTCCGATGAACAAGGCCGGGCTGCCGACGATCGACCTCATCGACTTCAACCACCTCGACCACTGGCACACCGTCACGGACACCCCCGAGAACTGTTCGCCCGAGTCTCTGAGGGCCGTGGGGCAGACGCTCGAGAGCTGGCTGACCCAAGATCCTCCGTACCGCTTCAAGCGGTAGGCTAACAGAGCGTCCAAAGTTTCACGCAGAGGGCGCAAAGTGGACTCTCTTTGACACCCAAGATCTAGAACATGCTCACTCCCTTTGACTGGCAAGAAGCGATCGGACACCGCGCCCAATTCGTCGAGGCTCGCCTCGAGTCGGGATCGCCCGTGCTCGCAGCGTCCCTGAACGAGGGCGTCTTGATGCTCACCTACCGTCGCCAGGCGCGCAAGATCTACGAGATCTACGACCGGCTCGCATACGGCGCCATCGGCCAACAAAGCGACGTCGAGAACCTGCGGATGGGCGCCATCGAGTTCGCTCACATGGAGGGATACAACCGCTCCACCCGCGACGTCACGATCCAGCGCGTCGTCACCGCGCTCAGCTCCCCGCTCAAGAAGACGTTCTCGGACTTCTCCTCGGCGCCCGTCGTCGCACGCTCCTTCTTCGCGCAGGTGTGCGAGTCGATTCCCGGCGATCGCTACTACATCGTGGATTACGACGGGGACTACCAGGAGCGGACGCACTACGGGTTCGTCGCGGGCTCGAATCACGGAGCAGAGCGGATCAACAAGCAGATGAAGGCCCTGCGCTTTCGACAGATGGGCGTCGAAGAGGCGCGCGAGGCCCTCCGCAACGCCTGGGCCCTTGGGATGGAGGATGGCGAGCGCTCGGTGAAAGAGCTCACGCGGGGCCTCACCGAAGAGGTGGTCCTGCTCGAAAGGAACCCCAAAGGCGCCAACCGCTTCCGCATCGAGTTCTAAGGCCCGCTTGCCATGCCCTATTCCCCGGACTTGATCCGCACCCTGGCGAGGCGGCACGGGATCGAGGGCGAACCGGCGCTTCTTCCGTCGGGCGGCATGGTCAACGAGGCGTGGCTTGTGGGAGACGCGCACGTGCTGCGCATCGCCGTGGCCGAAGGGTGCGATGACGAGGCGGCCCGCGAAGAGGCCGTCATGCCCTTGGTTCTGGAGGCGGGCATCTGCGCGCCGAGGCTCGTCGGCTGCGACCTGAAGGTCGAGCACGCGCCGCGCCCGTACACGATTTGGGAACGCGCATCCGGCGTCCTCCTCGGTTACTGCAAGGACGATCCGCGAAGTTATCAACCCGCATTCACCGAAATCGGGCGACAAATCGCACGGCTCGGCCGAATCCTCCCGCCCCCCGACGTGCTCCCCCATCTGCGCCGCTGCAAACGTGGCGACCCGCGCCAATCGCTGCGGCGCGCCGTGGCGCGCGACCGGATCGGCTCGCGAGACGCCGACGAAATCGGTCGTTGGATCGAGGCCGTGCAACCGCAACTCGGGCGGTGCAGGCGGCGCGTCCTCCTGCACCAGGACATTCACCCCTGGAACGTGTTCGTCGACCCCGAGACGCGCCAACTGACCGCGCTCATCGATTGGGGGGACGCCGCGATCGGCGATCCCGCCTTCGAGTTCGCATCCATGCCCGTCTTCGCGTTGCCCGCCATGCTCGAGGGCTACCGCGCCGAGGGAGGTGCGCCGGACAAGGGCTTCGTCGCCCGGGCCCTTTGGAACGGCCTTTCCCTTGCCCTTTGGGAGATCCGCGAACTCGATCCCGAACTCTACGACCCTCGCTGGTGGCGTTTCGGACCCGATGGGTGGCCAAAGCTGCGCGAGACGATGTCCGAACTCTTCGGTATTGGTTTCTAGACGCAGGTAGCCTTCCCAGGATGATCGGCGCCTGGCTCCTCGCATGGTCGTTGGTACTGTCCGGCTCCTTCGAGGCGGACCTCGCGCTCGCGCTTCGGGACTCCCCCCTCACGGGGACGGCCTTTCACAGGACGGTCCTTGAGACGATGAAGGCCCACTCGCTGGTCGTTCCGTACAGCCGAAGCAAGCAGGGTCCCATCGCGCGGACACTGGTCGACGACTCGGCACGGATCGTCTGGGGGAACGCGGGCTACAACCGCACGGGTTGCGATCAGTACGTGATTTGGCGGGAGAAGGAAGCGCTCCGCGTCCAGAAGCTACCTCGACCCCAAGGAGAGGACTCCGACTGGGTTCTCTTCGAACCTCCGGTGCTCCGGGGCGACGAGCTCGTTCAGTGCGGCGATGCCTCCGCCGAAGGCAACTGGTCTCGGCCCAACGTCCGGATCTATGCCAATCAGGGCGGCAAGTGGGAGCTTGAGCAGTCTCTTTTTCCTGGGGACGCCATGTCCGCCCAGGGCACGACGTTTCTTCGACGGCATGGAACCATCGACCCGAACGTCGTCGTGTCGATGACACGCGTCTACCCGAAGTACCTCAATGCCGCCCATGTGGGGCCTCTCTTGATCCACGACCTCCGATTCACGCGTTCGGCAAGCGCATTCAAGCAGACTCTGGACCAGAGGCGCGAGACACCACTTGCCACCCTCGAGGACCTCTCGCGAGCCTACGTCGCAGACGACAAGCGCTCCTTCGACGCCCTCGTCCCACCGGCGCTTCGGTCCGCCATCTGGAACGTCCTCCTCGACAACCCGCGGGGAGAGCCTTGGGTGAGCACCACAAGCAACTTTGTCAGGGACGACTCACCGTCCCTTGTTCTTGGAGACACCCTCCAGATCGAGTTCGAGAAAAGGGGTAGTCGCTGGGTGCCGTCCAGCGTGAAACGACGGAAGAAGAGCCACTGATCCGGTCCTACGGTTTCCGCCAGACCCGAACCCAATCGACGATCATCCAGTCGGGCAGCGTCGCATCCTGGATATTCCCCGCCCAGGAACCCACCTCGAGCGAGAGGATCAGGTACTCGGGCCGGCTGGAAACGACCACGCGGGCGTCCGACTTGGGCACCCACGTTTGCCTCCCATCCACGAAGAACCGAAAGCCCTTGGGCTCCCAAAGAACGCCGTAAGTGTGGAACTCCTCCGCGGGGCGAAGGTCTCCAACCTTGGCGCCGGTGCTCTTGTGCCGATCGCCGTAGCCGTTCCAGTGCAGGTTGTGCTGCACTTCCCCGCCACCCGCCATCCGCTGGTGAAACTCCACGATGTCGACCTCCGTGCCGCTGTTCGGGTCGTCGGGCGGGTTCCCCATCCCGTCGCAGTTCAGCCAGAAAGCGCCCCAGTGCCCCAGTTGCGTTTGGAACTGGATGCGCGCTTCGAAGTAGCCATACCGCGGCGCAAAGGTGCCGCGCGTCCAAATGCCTCCGGATTGGATCAAGGACTTCCCATCAGGCCCCGTCACGCGGCGTGTGGTGATGTAACACTGTCCCCGGCCATCGAGCCGCGCCGCCTCGGGCACGTTCACGGCATCCCGCCTCGGGCCGAGCGCCCACGGCTTCCACTTGGTCTGGTCGATCCTCCATCCGTCGAACTCGTCGTGCCACGCCAGTTGGTAGCCGGGCATGGGTGCAGGGATCTGCGCCCCTTGGGCAGCGAGCATCATGCAGGCGGCGAGCATGGAGTCAGATTACTTGAGCCTACGCGTCCCGCAGCCGCGCCGCGCTCTCCTCGGCCAGCGTGTCGTTGATGAACGCCCCCGCGCACGCTTCGCTGCCCGCCAGGTACTTCAGCTTCTCGGCGGTGCGGTGCGGGGGAAGGAACTCCACGAAGAAACGCCCGCCCTCGTGCCCGCGCGGCGCGTGGTGCATCGCCATCATGTACGGAAGCGAAAACCCGAACAGCCGGTCGTAGCGCCGCGCGACCTCGAGCAGCGCTTCAGCCAAGCCGTCGAGTTGGCGGGGGTCCATCGCTTCGAGCGTATCGACCGGTTCCAGCGGGACGACCCACACCTCGTACGGGTAGCGGGCGAAGTACGGCACCACCGTCACGAACGCCTCGTTGCGCCCCACCACGCGAGGCCCCCCAGCCTCCTCGTCCAACCACGCCTCCCACAAGGATCGCCCATTCTCCAGAAGGTGCGACCGCTCGTTCGAGACGCGGCGCGCAGCCGTTGGCGGCACG
>JAMLGR010000024.1 GCA_023957775.1 Fimbriimonadaceae bacterium
CGCCCCCCCCCCCCCGCGCCCTCCCTACCCCAGGAACCGCGTGAGCGTTTCGGTCAGCGCCTGGGCCGTGTAGTTGAGCAGCGGGATGCTCGCGTCGTAGGCCATGCGGGTGGGGCCTACGACGGCAATCGTTCCAGCGAGCGTGTCGCCCGCGAACAGGTTCTGCCGGATCACGCTGAACTGGTGCATCTGCGCGTTCGGGTTCTCCTTTCCGATCGTCACCGCTCGGTGCTGGTCCGTCGGCCGTGCGATCGCCTCGTACAGCAGGTCCGACTCTTTCAACGCATCCAATAGGTCCGAGAACGCCGCGGCGTCGCGTTGAAACTCGGGCTGGCCGAACATGAACTCCTCGCCCTCCGTGATCAACGTTCCCCGCGTCAGGTCCCCCGCCAGGCTCCGCAACGAGGCCCATACGGTGACCAGCAGACGCTGCGCGCCGGGGGCGTCCTGCACCGCCGGCGGCTTGGAGCGCGCCAACTGCCGAAGCGTGCTCCCGCACGCCCCCGTCGTCAACTGCTCGTTCGCCATCCCGATGTCCTGCAGCGTCAGCCCGGGCGGACACTCGATCATCCGGCTCTCGACGTGCCCGTTGCTCAGTACGACGACGAGCAGGCCCTGCGTGGGGCCCAGCGCGCTCACCACGGCGCTGCGTACGGTCAGACCCGCGTCGCGGATGATCGCCGCCGCGCTCATCAGGTGCGTCAGGCGGCTCAGCAGGCGAGCCGAATCGCGCAGCAGACTCTGGAGGAGTTCGCCCTCCTGCGCCACGTCCCGCACGCGGCGCTTGGTGGCCAGCTCGGGCTCGCGCTCGACGATCAGCCGATCGACGAAGTACCGGTAGCCGCGATCGCTGGGGATGCGTCCCGCGCTGGTGTGGGGCTGCTCGAGATACCCCATCTCCGCCATCTCCGCCAGCTCGTTCCGAACCGTCGCCGAGCGCACGCCCAAATCGTATTTCTGAACGAGAATCTCGCTGCCGACCGGCTCGGCGGCGCTCACGTACTCCACGATCACCGCGCGCAGCAACCGTTGTTTGCGTGCGTCGAGATCGTCCATCGGCTAGAGTCTACACGGGTTCGGGTTGTTGGTCCTTCGTCCTTGTTCGCGCAATGAACGCAAAGGACGCAAAGGGGGGGTGCCCCAAGGACGAAGGCCCAAGGCCCAAGGCCCAGGGCCCACAACTAACTCTCGCCAGGCCACCCGGCGCCGATCGCCCTCCGGTCGGCGGTGGCGGCGGGATCGTCGGTCAGACGACCGTCTTGCCATCGCATTCCGGCGAGCGCCGCGCAGTCGGCGAGGGGCAGCGGGCCCGGCTCCATCACGGCGCGGTCGTAGATCGGGCCCAGCGCCGGCCCGCCGTACTGGACGCACAGGGCGCGAATCCGACCCTCGTCGAACCCGGGTTTGCCGCCCGTCGTCTCCCCGTACAAGGCCCGGATCACGTCGTCGAGGGAGTGCTCGCCCCCGCTCGAGCCGCGAATCGCCAAATCGAGGCAAAGGCCGATCGCCTTCCCCTTCGCGTAGTAGCTGAAGCCGTAACCCTGGCTGCCCCGCACCTCCCAAACGCGCCGGCTCGACGCGTCCGCACTCACCATGTCGCGTGCCGGATGGCGGTCGATCGATGCGGCCTGGGAGCCCAGCGACGCGAGCAATCCCTGCCGGTTGGTGAGCCCGGCCCGGGCCTCCAGAAGGTCGGCGTAGTAGTCGGTCACGCCCTCCAACCACCAGAGCGCGCCCGTGACCGCGGGGCGTGTGTAGTCGAACGGGCCCAACGGTTTGGGGCGGATGCGCTTCACGTTGAACGCGTGGAAGTACTCGTGGAACATGATGCCCACCGCCCCCCGCGCGCTCGCTCGCGAACCCAGCCCGATGCGCGTGCTGTTCAGATGCTCGAGGCCGCCGCCCCCGCCCCCGAAGTCGAGAAAGAAGATGTAGCGCGGATAGGGCAGTTCGCCGAACAACCGCGCGGCCTGCTCGGCCACCGCCGCCCCGTTTGACGCGAAGCCGGTAAGATCCGCCCCTTCGCTGTTGCCGAACGCCACGATGAAGTGCGGCTTGCCCCGAACGGAGAACTCCTGCGACCGCACGTTCGTGCCCATCACGAACGGAGCATCGATCAGCTCGTCGTAGTTGGGAGCCTCAAGCCGTTCGGTCCCCGCCGCGGGATCGGCGGCGTGGTCCAACGTGCTGAACACGCGCGCATTCGGCGGAACGAGGTCGAGGCTCAATCCCTGCTTCTCCAACGCGTGTCCCTCGAACCAGCCGATGACGCCCGGCGGACTCACGAACGTCTCGTCGGCCTTCACGCGCAGGTTCACGCTGAAGTTGCCCCTCGAGGGGTTCACCACGTAGCTCACCGCATCCGCGCCGCCCTCGATGCGCCACGTGTTGGGGTCGGAAGCCGACTGCGTGGCAGGCACGACCTTCCCCTCCCTCCGAAACTCGACCTGCTCCAGGAACTTGCCGTAGTTCAGCAGCTCGTAATCGCCCGGCGCCCAAGCGGGCATGTGGAACGCGTTGCTCGGCGCCCCGATCGTGATCGTGACGCGCGCCTTGCCCTCCGCAGGCAAAGGCGTGAAGGTCGTCTCCGCACCCCACGCGCCGGAAGCGAGCAGGCCCAAGAACAGGTAGGTCCAACGCAGCATAACGCTGATGCTACTCAAATTGGGGGACGGGAATCGGGAGACGGGAATCGGGAGACGGGAATCGGGAATCGGGAGACGGGCCCCTCTCCCCCACAAACCACAAACCACAAACCACAAACCACAAACCACGCCGCCCGCTACCAGCTGCCCCCGCCACCGCCTCCGCCTCCGCCGCCCGAGAATCCGCCTCCTCCCGAGAAGCCGGAGAACCCTCCGGAACTGCCGGACGAACGCGGGGGCGTGCTGGCCGACGTGGTCACGGCGCGGGTGATCGAATCGAAGTCGGATCCGAAGGAGTACAGGTGGAAGGAGCCGTCGTACGATCCGTGATACCAAGTGGGAGGCGCGACGACGATGCCCTCGAACGCTTCGGCCCACTCCTTCGTGAGCCCGAAGGCCACCGCGTGGGGCAGGTACTCCTCGAAGAGCGACGCGTCGGGATGCTTCTGGGACATCCAGTCCAACTCCTTCCCCCGCGCGCGACGGATGAACTCCTCGAACCCGAGCACTCCCATCCGCGTGCGCGAACCCTGCGGGGTGCGGCGCGGCATCGAACCCTGAAACAGGAGCACGATCAGAACGCCGGCCGCCCCACCGACGAACGAGGGAAGGACCGCGCCCACCGGGTTGGCCCAGGCCGTGACGACCCCCAGGCCCACCGAGGCCGCGATGCCGACCGCGGTCCAAACCGTGCGCGCCTTCTTCGGGGACATCAGGTAGTACCCGCGCGCCACCAAAGAGTCGTACAGGGCGTCCTGGAACGACTGGATGTAGGGCGCCACCGACGTGCGCAGGTCGGAGTCCGTGATGCGACCCCCGATCGACCTCAAGCGGGTCAACAGCTTCGACTCCATCAAAGAGAGCGTTGCCGCGGGCGCCTTGTCGGTGACCTCCAACTCGGCCGAGCGCCTCTTGAAGAGCAGACCCACCTCTTTCGGAAAGACCTCGAGGTACCCCTTCACCGCCAAGCCGATGAACCCCGCAGCCAAGTCGCGTTGGTCGACGCGCTCGTCCATCAGCGTGCCGGCCTCGGGGCCGGAGAGGTTGTCCGGCGGCTCGAACTGCACCACGCGCGGTCCTCCGGCAGGATCCCTCCCGTAAACCCAGTAGGCGACGACCGCCCCGCCCAACACCAAGATCGGAATCGCGAATCCAAAGTTGGCCCACAACACCAAGAGCGCCGCCTGGAGAGGCGTCGGCGGCGGAATCAGCGCCGAGGGCACCCCCAGGACGAGGGTGAGCCCCTCACCCGGGTTCAAAGGAGCGGCGCGATCGCCCTCCACCGAGCCTTTCGACAGGCTGATGTGCGTGCCGGTCCCGCCTTGCACATCGGAGCCTCCAGCCTGGCCCACCTCGAGGAACTCCCGCGACCCGTAGGGGCCTCCATAGAGCCGGGCGCGAACGCGCTGGCCCGCCCCGATCGGCGGAAACTCCACCCGGAAGTGCGTCGATCGGATCTGGGTGTCCCACTCGTTGCCGGTGAGGTTCCAGTACATCTCGGCCTCGGGGGCCCACTCCTTGGAATCGAACCAGTTCAAGGCGCCGCGAACGTCGTAGTCGATCACGTACGTGACCTGCGACCCGGGGTCGAGCAACACGTCCTTGTCGCCGATGCGGATGCGCAGGTTGGGGCCCTCGTGCTCGACCAGAGTCGTCATCGACTTGCCGCCACCGTCGGTGACGTCCACGCCGGTGATCCACATGTTCCGGTTGACGCCCCGCCCGTTCTCGTAGGAGACGGGAATGAACCGATAGATGCCGTGCCGAGCCTCGTTGAAGGTGACCTTGAGCGTCTCCCGCACGTGCATCGTCGAATCGGTGTGGAGGGTGACCAGCACGTCGAACGAGTCGATAACGTACCCCTGCGCCATCACCAGGCGTGAGGCAAGAAGGAGCACAAAAAGCGCAAGGGATCGTCTCATCAATCAAAAGACCTCCCAAGCACACCTTTCGATGCACCAGGGAGGCCCGACTCCCGATTCCCGACTCCCGACTCCCGATTCCCGACTCCCGATTCCCGATTCCCGTCCCCCCCTACTTATCGACGGAGACGCTCACCCGCTCCCGCAGGGCGGCTTGCGCCGCGGAGAGGCGGGCGATCGGCACGCGGAACGGAGAGCAGCTCACGTAATCGAGTCCAAGCTGGTGGCAGAACCCGATCGATTCGGGATCGCCGCCATGCTCGCCGCAGATGCCGCACTTGAGCTTCGAGTTCACCGCGCGACCCTCCTCGACCGCCATGCGCATCAAACGGCCGATGCCGATCTGGTCGAGCGTCTCGAACGGGTTGACCGGCAGGATCTTCTTCTCGACGTACTGCTGCAGGAACTTTCCTTCCGCATCATCGCGGCTGAACCCGAATCCCGTCTGCGTGAGGTCGTTCGTGCCGAAGCTGAAGAACTCCGCGTACTCGGCGATCTCGCCGGCCGTCAGCGCCGCGCGCGGAATCTCGATCATGGTGCCGAACATGTACGGGATGTCCACGCCCTGCTCCTCGACCACTTTCTTCGCCACCCGCTCGAGCTGCTCGCGCACGACTTTGAGCTCGTTCACGTGCGAGATCAGCGGGATCATGATCTCGGGCTCGACCTTCTTCCCGCTGCGCATGACCTTCGCCGCGGCTTGGAGGATCGCGCGGGTCTGCATCTCGACGATGCCGGGAAACACGATCGACAGGCGCACGCCGCGCAGGCCGAGCATCGGGTTGGACTCCCGCATGCCCTCGACCGTGTCGAGCATCGCCTCCTTCGCGGCGAGCAGCTCTTTGAGCGCGTCGCCTCCGAGCGTCTTGACCGCGATGCGAAGCTCGGTCACGGCCACGAGAAGCTCCTCGTGGCTGGGAAGGAACTCGTGCAGGGGCGGATCGATGAGGCGGATCGTGACCGGCCGCCCCTCCATCACGTCGAAAATGCCCTCGAAGTCGGACTGCTGAACGGCCAGCAGCTTCTGCAGGGCGGCGCTCCGATGCTCCTCGTTGTCCGCCAGGATCATGTCGCGCACGATCGGCAGCCGGTCGGATTCGAAGAACATGTGCTCGGTGCGGCAAAGGCCGATGCCCTCCGCCCCGAAATCGATCGCCTGCTGCGAATCGCGCGGGTTGTCCGCGTTGGTCCGCACGCGCAGTTTCCGGAACTGGTCGCACCACTCCATCAAGGTGCCGAAGTGGCCGCTCACGTCGGGTGGGATCAGCGCCAGCTCGGTGGCGTACACCGCGCCGCTCGACCCGTCGACCGTGATCACATCTCCTTCGTGGATCGTCGTCGAAGCGACTCGGAAGCACCGTTCGTGCTCGTCGACGTCGATCATCTCGCAACCCGCCACACAGGGGATGCCGAACCCGCGCGCCACCACCGCCGCGTGCGAGGTCTTCCCTCCGCGCGCGGTGAGGATGCCTTGGGAGGCCAGCATGCCGTGCACGTCGTCGGGGTTGGTCTCGTCGCGAACGAGGATGACCTTCTCCCCCTGGGCGTGCCAACGCTCGGCGGTGTTCGCGTCGAACACGGCCTTGCCGATCGCGGCGCCCGGCGACGCGGCCAAACCTTTGGCGACCGCGTGGATCTTGCGGTCCGAGGCGTACGTCTCGTCGATCCTCGGGTGCAGCAACTGGTCGAGGTGCGCCGCCGACACGCGTTGGATCGCGACCTCCTTCGTGATGAGGCCCTTTTCAACCATCTCGACGGCCATGCGCACGGCGGCCGGGCCGGTGCGCTTGCCGACGCGGCACTGGAGCATGAACAGGCGCCCCCGCTCGATCGTGAACTCGAGGTCCATCATGTCCTTGTAGTGCTCTTCGAGGCGGGTGCCGATCGCCGAGAACTCGTCGTAGATGGCCGGGTTTTGGCTTCGAAGCTCGCTGATCGGCACCGGAGTCCGTACGCCCGCGACCACGTCCTCGCCCTGCGCGTTCATCAGGTACTCGCCGTACAACACGTCCTCGCCGGTGGAGGGATCGCGCGTGAAGGCGACGCCGGTGCCGCAGTCGTTGCCCAGGTTCCCGAACACCATGGCCTGCACGTTCACCGCTGTGCCGATCGCGTCGGAGATCTTCTCCTTGCGGCGGTAGGTCACCGCCCGATCGGTGTGCCAGCTCTTGAACACGGCTTCGATCGCCAGCTCGAGCTGCTTCCACGGGTCCTTGGGGAACGCCTCGCCGGTCTCCGTGAGCACCAGGGCGAGGAACGCGTTGCACACCTGGCGCAGATCTTCCGCGTCCATGTCCGTATCGAGGGTCACGCCCTTCTGCTTCTTGTAGGCGTCGAACAGCTCGGCGAACCGCTCCTTCTCCACTCCCAACACCACGTCGGAGAACATCATGATGAAGCGCCGGTTCGCATCGAGCGCGAACCGCTCGCTCCCGCTCTGGTCGATCAGACCCTTGAGCGTCTCCTTGTTGAGCCCGAGGTTCAGGATCGTGTCCATCATGCCGGGCATCGAGAACATCGCCCCCGATCGGACGGACACCAACAGCGGATTGGAGGGATCGCCGAACTTCTTGCCCAGATCCTTCTCGACGTCCGCGACGGCGGTCCGGACCTCGTCCATCAAGCCGTCGGGCAACCGGCCTCCGGACGCGTAGTACTCGGTGCAGACCTCCGTGGTGATGGTGAATCCTGGCGGAACCGGGAGTCCGATGTTGGACATCTCGGCAAGGTTGGCTCCCTTGCCTCCCAGCAGCTCGCGCATGCCGGCGTTGCCGTCTCGAAACAGGTAAAGGCGTTTGTTGCTCATCGAATCGAAGGTCTCCTTTGAAAGGCGAGGCCTCTCCGTACGGCAACGCTGGCGCAGGGGGCGACGGTTCTGTTCAGTCTACCTTTCGGACAACGCGTTGCCGATCGAGCCACGCACTGTGCCATAATGCACCTTCGAGTCTGCGATGAAAACCGAAATCCACCCCAATGTCTACCCCGTCGTCTATATCGACGGCGAACACGAATGGACGGGCATCTCCACCATTAAGACTGGCGAGACCCGGATGATCGACGGGATCGAGCACTATGTGGTGCCCGTCGAGATCAGCGCGTTCAGCCACCCCTTCTACACGGGCCAGAAGAAGCTCGTCGACACGGCGGGCCGGGTCGAGAAGTTCATGCGCCGATACGGGCAGCAGATGGCCGACCAGAAGAAGAAGTAGCCCAAAAACAAGAACGGCCGCGGAAGCGCTCCGCGGCCGTTTTTTTGTGCCCGGAAGGGTCTTATTTGACGCTGAACAGGCTGTCGTTGAGTCCGCCGTTCAACTTCACGCCCACGTAATCCGTGACCCCCGCCACCCGGTTGTCCACGTTCTTCACGGTGAGCTTCGTGGGGAACCACGTGGAGCCCTGCCGGATCGGATTGTCATAAAAGAAGGTGGCGAGCTGCCGCCCCGGCTGGCTGTACCACTCCCGCTTCGTGATGTATCGCTTGTCCGGATCCACCCAAACCCGGCTCCGGCTCGTGTCGTCGAACGCCTTGAGATAGGTGATGTCGAACACGTAGTCGCCCGTCGCGCGATCGGTGCGCACGTACTTCGCCTCGAACAGCCCGTTGAACATCGAGCGTGTCAACAGGCCGAAATCGAGAAGGGTCTGGCGCTTTCCAGGGGCCTTGGCGAGGTTCTCCCGCTGGGAGATCTTGGCTCGCGGGACCCGGACGATCCTCGTCGTGCCGTTGAGGATGAAGAGGATGTCGGTGTCGTCCACGGTCGCCTCGAGCCGCAGCATGAACGGCTCCTTCACGAACACCTTGGTCGAGTTGAACCGGTACGAGTTGGCGAAATCCTTATTGATTTTGCCCAGCTCCCTCTGGTTCGCGGTCGAGACCCGGGCGGTGAAGGTTGCGTCCTCGAACCCGGGAGCCAAGATATCGTCGAGGCTCGGCGCCTGCACCGGCGCGGCGAGGGTCAAGAAGGCGATGGCGGTTCCAAACACGATTTTCTGAGTTCTCCTTGCGGCCGCGGCCGCTCCTTTTGGCAAACGTCTCAACCCACCCGGTCGTTTCACTTGTGCCGCGGAACCCGACCGCCATCCACTAACGGGGGTTCCTCAGATAGAATCCTGCGACGTGGCGACCGACAAGATCGCAACCTTCATCGCGAGACGTTCCGAGAGGTTGGGACGCGCGACGCGCCTGCGGCCGATGCGCGCCTCCGAGATTCTCGACCTCTCGCTGCGCGTGTACCAGCAGATGGGGTGGACGTTCCTCAAACACACCGTGGTGCCCGCACTCCTCGCGCTGGCCGCGGCGATCTTCGTGTGGTTCAACGTCGTGCCGGCCTTCACGACCACCAACCATCCCGAAAGCGTGACCGCCCAACTGGCGGAGTTGGCCGCGGCGCTCGGCTTGGCGATCCTCGTCGCGGTGCCGCTCGTGGTGGGAGCCTTGGCCGCCGCGTCCGCGACCGTCACCCTCCTCACGTCCGATTTCATGGCCGGCAACACGCCGAATCCCGCCGCCGCGCGCGCCCGGGCAAGGGAGTCGGTCGTCCCCTTGATGTGGGTCGCCCTGCGCGTCGGCGCGTTTTCGGCGTCGGGAGTGGTCCTGTGCGGCGTCGCCATCGGGGGAGCTGCGTTGATCGATGCCACGACCCGCTCGCAGAGCCTCTGGCTGCCGGTCGTCGTCGGACTCGCCTTCTTCGCCCTGATCCCGGCCATCGGAGGGATGCTCTGGGGGCTCTCCCGCTACTCCCTCGCGGTCCCCGCGGTGGTGCTCGAGCGCCTCGGTGCGGGCCAGGCGTGCCGACGCAGCCTGGCCCTGATGGGCGGAAGGCCCTCGGGCTACGACACGATGCACATGCTCTGGGCCGTCCTCGGGATGGTGACCCTGGTGATCCTTGGCGGGCTCAGCCTTTCGGTCTATCTCCTGGGAATCCACGACTGGATCGAGATGGCCAGACCATTGGGTTTCGTGGCGGAGCTACTGGATTCGGCGGTCTCGCTGCTCCCGTGGTTCGCCCTCATCTGGGTCGCGATTCCGGTGTGGTGTACGACCTCGACGCTTCTCTTCTACGAGCGGCGGATTCGCCTGGAAGGATACGATATCGACGCGCTTGCGCAGGAGATTTGGCGTGCCCAGCCCGAGACTCGCTTTCAGCTTTAGCCTCCTCCTGCTCGCGGCCCTGGCCGCGGGCAGCCAGTACTCCGACGCCCTCGAGGCGCTCGAGTCGGGCGATGCCAAGCGCGCGACCCACGGTATGGAGGCGCTCCTTCCCGACATCGGAGACGACCCCGTTCTCGAGAAGGCGCTCGGCCAGTACCTTCGCGACGGGAACCCAGCGACCACCGAGGAGTTGCGCAAGGCGCTGGAGCTGCGTTCGGGCCCCACGGATGCGTCCGGCTCCGCCGACAAGCTGCGTGCGGCCGCGCATTCCATCAAATCCGGGCAGGGCTACCGGGACGCGGGTCTCCGCAAATCGAGCAACTGGTTCAGCCGGCTCATGGAGCGCTTCCAGAGCAAACCGGAAGCGAACCCGAACCGCACGGACCTGGCCCTCCCGCCCGGTCTGGGCGGGTGGGTCGTGCGTCTGGTCGAAGGCCTCCTGTTCGTGGGTCTTGCCGCGTTCGTTCTTTTCGCCATCTCGCACTTTCGCTGGAGGCGCAGGCTTCGCCGGACAGCCAGCACGCTCCTCGACGACGACGAGCCGCTGCGCTCGCCCGACGAGTGGCTGGCCCAGGCCGACGCCTTGGGGGCCGAAGGCCGATTCCGCGAGGCGATCCGGTGCCTCTACCTCGCGTGCCTCCTTCGGGCCGACGAACACGGCATCGCCCGATTTCGCCGGCACGAGACCAACTGGGAGCACCTCGCGCGCATCGAGAGCAGCCCCAAACTTCCCCAAGGCGTGGAGTTCCGGCGGGCCACCGGCCAATTCGATCGGATCTGGTACGGCCACCACGTGCGCGGCCGAGAGGATTTCGACGAATTTCGCGCTTGGTACCAACAACTGACCCAAACCCTTTCGGCGGTGCCGGCTTGAGACGCGGGTCGCTGCCCGCTTTTCTTTGGGTCCTGGGCGGCCTGCTCCTCCTGGGTTGGCTGGCCATCGCCCTCAGCTCGTCCGAAGCCGAGACGTTTCCTTCCGCCGACTCTCGGGCGCCGAGCGGAATGGCAGGCTTCGTCGAACTGCTTCAGCGCGAAGGCTACCGCGTGCGGATCGACCGATCGGCGAGGCCGCGTCTGCGCCAGGACGAGATCGGGATCTTCCCGCTCGTCGCGAACATCCCCTCGGGATCGTTCATCCAGGAGCACGTGGCCGCCGGAGGACGCGCCCTGCTGCTGCCGCTTGCCAGCCGGTTCGACGACGCGTCCCGAGCCGCGGAGGGCGCGACCAACTGGATCAACGACGCGGGCGACAGTCTGGAGACGACGCCGCTGACCGACCACTTCGACCTGGCCGACTCCAAGGTGGCCCTTCCGCAGTCCGACGGCTGGGTCGTGTGGTACGACGAAAACATGAGCGCCGCGGAGCTTGTGCGGTTCGACGATGGGGTCACGGGGACGCTGGCCGACGGCCTCGTCGCCACCAATCGGTTCCTCGATCAGCGGGACAACGCCGCGCTCCTCGTCAACTTCGTGCAGTGGCTCGCGCCGCGCGGCGCGAGCCTCGTCTTCGTGGAGGCAAGCTTCGGCAACGGCCACGAGCAGGGCCTGCTCGCGTTGATCGGTCCCTGGGCGGACGCCGCCGGGTGGCAGGCCACGCTGCTCTTCGTCGTGATCGTGTGGACGCTGGGCAAGCGCTTCGGCCTTCCCGAGAGCGTGCGGACGCGGCAGAAGGGCGCCCGCGAACTGGTGGATGGGATCGGGCAGATCTACGATCGCTCGGGAGCGACGCCCTTGGCGTTGGAGGCCGCCGCGTCGAGCGCGGACGTGCGCATCCGAGCCCATTTCAAACTGCCGCGGGACGCGCCGAAAGACGCCCGGAACCGCGCGGTGCCAACCGCCCTCGCGGACGCCCTGGCCGCGGTCGAGCACGCCGCGTCCCTTCGCCCCCCCACGCGCCAAGCGCTCGAACTTGTCCGCGCGCTCGATCGCGAACTGGAGCGGGCGTTGAAGGCGGGGGGCGTGAGGCGTGAGGCGTGAGGCGTGAGGCGTGAGGCGGGGGGCGTGAGGCGTGCGGGTGTGTGGCGACACTTTCGTTCACGCCTCGCGCTATAGTGGTGTGCGTGAAAGGGTTACGAATGCTTGCCGTCATCTTGTCCTGCCTCACCCTCGTCGGGGCGGCGTCGGCGCAGTTCATGTCCGAGAAGGAGAAGAAGGCCGAGCAGACCAAGATCGCGGCCCTCGAAAGGAGCTACCGCTCCGCCAAGGCGGCGTCCGCAAAGGCCCCCAAAGATCCAAACAAACGCGCCGGCTACGTCAAGGCGACGAACGCCTATGCTTATGCGGTGATGACCGCCGCGTCGATCCCGCCCAAGGACAAGTATCCGCGCGCCCTCAAGCTTTACCGCGAATCGCAGAAGGTTGCGCCGACGGACAAGGACTCGAAGAAGTGGGTCAAGACCATTGAGGATATCTATCGGTCGATGGGCCGGCCGATTCCCCCTTTGTAGGCAGAAGGCATGAGGCAACCCCACTTTGGATTCGAGCGCTGAGCGTCGGTTTCGCCTGTGGCTGGCGCTCGTCTGTGCCGTTGCGAGCGTGCTCCCGAACCTCTACGCGGCGATCGCGGCACCGCCCGGGTCGCTGTATCTGGGCACCCAGTACAACACCGACGACCACATGGTCTACGCGGCGTGGACGCACCAGTCGATGGACGGTCAGCTCCTGTTCGACAATCGCTTCACCGTCGATCCGCAGCCCCGGCTGACGTTCCACCTCTACTTCCTGGCCCTGGGCTGGATCGCCAAGGTCACGGGCATTCCGTTGGCGGCCGCTCTCGCCCGCTTCGTCCTGTCCGGCACGTTCGTGTGGATGCTTTGCGGTTTTGTGTGGCGCATCGCGGGACGCAACGGATTCATCGCCCGTACCGGGCCGGTCCTCGCGGTGATTGGCGCAGGACTCGGGTTCACCGTGTGGCACACGTTCGGCACGGAGATCGTCCGCGCGACGCCGCCTCTCCTGCGATCGTTGATGCTCGGCCGGCTGCCGATCGACGTTTGGCAACCCGAGGCATTCGGGCTGTCGTCGATGCTGACGTCCGGCCTGTTCGTGGCGGCCCTCTGCCTGATTCTCGCCACGTTCAACGCGATGTTGGACGCGCAGGACTCGTGGCGGCCCGTCCTTCCCGGCGCGCTGGCGTTCGGCGCCCTGATGAACATCCACAGCTACGACGCGCTCCTGGTCGCGCTCGTGATGGTCGGTTTCCTCGCAACGGCGGTCGCCCAAAAGACCGCAACGCCCGCTTGGATGCTTCGGGCGGCCTGCATCGGCGCAGGTGCCCTGCCGGCCGCGCTTTGGTTCCTCCACGTGCTGAGCAACGACCCCGTCTTTCAGGCGCGAGCGGCGACGCCGACGTTCTCCCCCAACTTCCGGGGAATGGTCTTTGGACTTGCCGGCCTGGTCGTGCTCGCGCTCGTCGGCCTCTGGCTTGCTCGGAACGACGACCCGGTGTCCCGCAAAAGGGTCACGCTGGGCACGGGTTTGGCGGTGGGGATGGGTGTGGCCGGGTTCGTCGGTGCCTCTGCCCACGAGGGGGGCTACTGGATGGGCCCGGTGGCCTGGGGTCTGGCGTTCGCCGCCTGTCTGGCGGTGCTCGCCCTGGTGTCGCGCCCGCTGCCGGCCTGGAACCTGCTCGTCGCCTGGGCGTTCGTCGGAACCCTCGCTCCCTACTTCCCGGCCCTCTTCCAACGCAAGCTCGCGATGGGCCTTGGCATCCCCTGGGCGATCCTCGCCGTCATGGGCCTCGCTCCCATCCTGGCCCGCACCGAATCGGGCAAGCGCCAGGTCGGCGGCGTGCTCGCGATCCTGCTCCTGAGCGCCAGCTCGGTCATGTGGGTCGCCCGGCAGTTCTGGTTCATCCGGAACAACGTCGCCAACACCACGGTCCACCCCGTCTACGTGGGCTCGGACGTGCAGACAGTCCTCGACGCCCTGAACCAGGTGCCCGACGAGCGGGTGGTCGTGCTCGCGATGCCAGGCATTCCGTCCCCCCTCGCCGACGAGGCCGGCGACCCCCTGCCCGACGAGTTCGGAACGCCGTACATGCCGGATCTCAACCCCATCCTGAGCGGTTTTGCCGGCACTTACGCGTACGCGGGCCACTGGAGCGAGACACCGAACTACGCGGAGCGGCGCAACGCCCTGACCCAGTTCTTCCTCGCCCGCACGGACAACGCCACCCGCGCCGCGCTCCTTCGCGAGACAGGTGCGCAGTTCGTCGTCGCGCCGGTGCCCGAGGCGTTCCCGATGCTGCCCCTGGCGGACCTCCGGCCGTTGGGCAAAGTGATCCTGGACGGCACGCAATTCCGGCTCATCGACGTCCGCTAGGGAGGGCGCGGAGGGGGGAGTTGCACGCAGAGGCGCAGAGGCGCGGGGGGAGTTTCACGCAAAGAACGCCATGGCCGCAAAGGGGGGTCGAAGGCCCAAGGCCCAAGGCCCAAGGCCTAAGGACGAAGGACCAGGAAGTTCACGCAGAGGCGCAGAGACGCGGGGGGAGGTTTCACGCAAAGAACGCCATGGCCGCAAAGGGGGTCGAAGGCCCAAGGCCTAAGGACGAAGGACCAGGAAGTTCACGCAGAGGCGCAGAGGCGCGGGGGGAGTTTCACGCAAAGAACGCTATGTACGCAAAGGGGGGTCGAAGGCCCAAGCCCCAAGGCCCAAGGCCCAAGCCCCAAGGCCCAAGGACCAAGGACGAAGGACCAACCGGGCCCAAGGCCCAAGGACGAAGGACGAAGGACGAAGGACCAAGGACCACTCGAGGGCCCAAGGCCCAAGACCTCTACCGTCCCGGGGAACCCACGGGCGCGACTGTGGAATCTGCCGGCGGGGGCGTGGGGGCTTCCCCACCCTCGGGCGGCGCGGCGTCCTCGGGATTGACGGCGATGATCTTCTGGCCGCCTCGGTAGTAGCTCTTCCCGAGGGGCTCGCGCGCGACTTCGACTCCGTTCCGGTAGACGATCCGGTACGTGTTCACGCTGTGCCCCATCGACCCCTTTTCAATCACGACCTCTTTCCCGGGAGGCACGCTCGGGTCCTTGACGATCTTTTCGCCAAGGCTCCAACTTTTGTGGCCGTCGCTCACGATCTTGATCTCCAGGCTCGGGTCCTTCTTGCCCAAGATGCGGAAGAACAGCCGACCGCGCTGGTACTCGGAGGTCACGGCCACGGGCGTGTCGTAGGGGTTTTCCAACACGAGGTCGATCAGCCCGTAATCGACCGTTGCGTCCCGCCCGATCGGAACGTAGGCCACCGGCATCGAGTGGTTGCGGCGGTTCTTGACCTTCAGGTTCGCAAAGAGCGCGGCGTTGTACAGCGTGGTGCTGACCTGGCAGATGCCCCCGCCCACTCCCGTGTCGTGGCGTCCGTTGACGTAGACGCCGGCCTCTTTGAAGCCGTCGGCGAGCGTGCGCTTGCCCACCGTGCTGTTGAAGCTCACGGAATCGCCGGGCATCAGGACGACCCCATCGAGACGGCCCGCGGCAAGCCGGATGTTCTCGTTCCGGTTGAACTGGCTCGCGGGAAAGGCGGTGGAGAACTCCGAGACCACTTCGACGACCTGGTCGAGCGCAGCGTCCGGCACGCGCTTGTCCGCCTCGATGAGCGGCACGTCGATGGTGCCGTCGCCCTTGAGCGCGGCGACGATCGCCTCCGGCAGCTTCGCCTCGTCGAGTCGAAAGCCGGAGACCTCCGGCGTGCGCTCGATGCGGCCGTCGACGTACCGCACCGTGGCGGGGCTGGGGCGACCCGCGTTGTCGCGGATGAAGTCGCGCAAGGCGTCGTAGCCCGCGGCGAGAGTCTTGAACACCGGGTTGACGACCGTTCGATCGGGGTTCGAGGCGCCCAGCCGCTGTCCGGCGTTCTGCCAGAAATCTTGATAAGGAAGTTCCGCTACCGATTGCTGGTCGTCCAGCGCGACGCCCAACTCGCTCGGCCTCATGGGCGGAGGCGTTCGCGTGAGCGCGTCGTTGCGAAGCGTGAGCGCGCGGCGCTTCTCCGTCTCCCACCAGACGCGCAACTTGTGCGCCGCCTCATCGCGCGTCAATCCACCCACCGGCACGACGCCGACGTAGGTGTTCGGTCGCACGACCTCCTCGTAGCCCGCGGCCGCCAAAGCCAACCCGACGGCGCCCAGCAACCCGACCAAACCCGCAAACAGCAGCAGCTTCTTCATCCTTGATTCTCGGAATGGGACGCGTCAATCCGTGCGCGCCCCGAACTCCTTCCTATTATGGACGAAGGACCTGCGAGTCGGGTTCCGCCGCCCCCGGTCACGCCGAACAAGGGCTCGGCTGGCACCGGCTGGGACGGAGATGAAACTGAGGCTACGCCGGCGACTCCACAAACCACAAACCACAAGCCTGGGTTCCTCGACTTCGCTCGAGATGACTGGGCGCGCGAGGAGATCTCTCTGCCGGTAAACTCTCGCCATGCCGAAACTTGTTTGGCTCAACGGCAATCTCTCGCCACTCGAATCTGCCGTCACCAGCGTCGCGGACCACGCGCACTTGTACGGCGACGGCCTCTTCGAAGGGATTCGGATCTACCATCACAAGGTCTTCAAACTCGACGAGCATCTCCGCAGGCTCTACCATGGGTGCGCCTACCTCGGGTACCAGATGTCGATCGGGTTCGACGAGCTGCGCGCGCTGGTGCTCGACGTCTGCCGCCAGGCGGGTTTCGACGACGGCTACATCCGCCTCAACGTCACGCGCGGGACCGGGCTCGGGCTCGATCCGAGCAAGATCGACGCGCATCCCAACGTGATGATCATGGTCTCGAGCCTGGCACTCTACGGGCCGGAAGTGTACGAGCGGGGCCTGTCGGTCGCCTCTTCGGCGATCCGCGTGATTCCCCCCGACTCGCTCGATCCGCGCGTGAAGTGCATCGGCCGCTACGCGTCCAACATCCTCGCCAAGCAACTGGCGAACCGCGCCGGGGCGGACGAGGGGCTGATGCTCAACCACCAGGGCTACGTCGCCGAAGGAACGGGCAACAACCTGTTCCTGGCCAACGGCAAGACGCTGCGCACGCCCCACCCGTCGTCCGGAATCCTGCAGGGGATTACCCGGAACACGGTCATCGAGCTGGCGCGCGGCGCGGGCTACAAGGTCGTTGAAGAGCTGCTGACGCCCTACGATGTCTTCACCGCCGACGAGGCGTTCTTCTGCGGGACCGCGACGGAAGTGATCGCGATGGTCTCCCTCGACAAGACGCCGATCGGCACCGGGAAGCCGGGCCCGATCACCGCGGAGATCGTGGAGCTGTTCAAAGACCATACGCACTGCGGAGTCGCTTTTTGAGCGAGGGGTGCGGCCTGTGCGGCGCCCCCAGTTCGTTCCGGGCCACGCTCGACGGCGAGCCCGTGCCGCTCTGCGAGCGGTGCGCCCACGAGCGCGACCCTCGCCTCGTGCCCCTTCTTCACGCGCTGCGGCGGCCCCGCGTCCAACGGACCGCTTGCCCCGAGTGCGGATGGGAAGCGGCGGCGATCGAACAAACCGGGCTGGCGGGGTGTCCACTTTGTTACGTGTCCCTCGCAGCGACCATTTGGCGCACACTAGGCGTTGCGGGAAAGGGAGCTAAGGTATCTTAGGCGGGCAGGTGTGATATGACTCGAGCGATTGGCGTGATGGTGTGTTTCGTGATCGGCCTCCTGGCCGTGGGGTGTGGCGGTTCGGGCGGCAACGGTTCCCTTCCCAACCCCCTCGTCCGGGTCATCAACGTGTCCCCGGACAGCGTGGCGCTCGATCTGCTGATCGACGACACGACCATCGCATCGGCCATCGCCTACCTGGGCAGCACCCCGGACTTCGTGAGCGTCGACCCCGGCGATCGGGACGTGGTGACCCTCGAGCACGGCACCACCCTCGAACTGACGGCCGAGGTCCAGACGTTCGCCAAAAACAAGAGCTACCTCGCCATCGCGCTGGGCCTCGAGAACTTCGGCACCGAGAACCTGAAGCGCCTCCGCACGCTCATCTTCGAATTGGACCGGACGGTTCCCAACGGCAACAAAGCACGCCTCTTCGTGGTCCACGCCTACAGCCGGGCCGTTGGACTCGATACGCCGAACATCGACTTCCAGACGCCGGGCGACAACCCGCTCTTCAAGGTGCCGAACCTGGCCTTCGGGACCAATTCGGCCATCACCGTGGACTCCGGGCTGCAGACGTTCGAGGCGCGCCGCAACGGCACCACCGCCGTCCTCGCCAGCGGGACGTTCACCCTAGAAGCCGGCAAACTCTACGCCGCGATTGTGACCGGCGTCGAAGGCGAGGCCGCTCCGAAGGATCCCAAGATCGTGCTGATCGAGATCCAACCGAAGTTGTAGGGAGACGGGAATCGGGAATCGGGAATCGGGAATCGGGCCACAAACCGCAACCCGCAACCCGCAAACCGCCAACCGCAACCCGCAACCCGCAAACCGCAAACCGCAAACCGCAAACCACAAACCGCAACCCGCAACCCGCAAACCGCAAACCGCAACCCGCAACCCGCAACCCGC
>JAMLGR010000025.1 GCA_023957775.1 Fimbriimonadaceae bacterium
CGTGAGTTCTACGCGAACCAAGTGAAGGAGCACGCTCGGCAAGCTGGGAAGCTGAAACAGCAATTGTCGCAGATAATGTCTGCGTCTCTGAACAGCAAGTTCGGTGTCCTGTCTCTATCCGAAGACCCATTGCTACCGCTAATGTGGGGACACTATGCCCAAGGGGACCGTGGGTTTGCCATTGGCTTCGATTCCGAAAGCGACTTTTTCAGCCCAGATGACTGGCAGAGCCTCAGCAAGTCCGTACAGCCGATGAGCTACTCGGATGCGAAGCCAGAGTTGATCGAACGTGGCAATTCAGAAGAGAATGATGCAGCGATGCTTTTTACCAAGCCCGCCTGCTGGTCGGCTGAACGCGAATGGCGTGCCTTAAGGCGGCTTACCGGAGCAACTCAAGTCATTCCCAAATCTCCGTACGATATCTGCCTCTTCAACTATCCCGCAGCAGCGGTAGTTGAAGTTGTGCTGGGAGCTCGAATCGATGCCGAAATGGAGGCTCAGATTCGAAAGCTCCTGCAAAATCCTGACTTCGTACATGTCCGTGTTAAGCGAGTCCGCCTCTCCGGATTTGACCGAGTTCTGGAAGATGCATAGTATAGAGTGCCGGATTTGAGAGACCAATTGAGAGACCCGGCAATTCGAATGAGAAACGGACCGCCTGTTGCGGTCCGTTTTAGGTTCAAAAAAGTGGTGGGCGGTACTGGATTTGAACCAGCGACCCCTTCGGTGTGAACGAAGTGCTCTACCGCTGAGCTAACCGCCCCGAATGCGGAATTTAGGATACCCCGAAGGCAAAACAGCCCGAGACGACGAACCCCCGAGCCCCGTGGGGGCGGGGCCGGAGGTCGTCGTCTCCAAGGCGGCGGGCGCGCTTAGTTGATGGGCGTTCCGTTGGGCCGGCGAAGCTGGCCGCCACCCGCGGTGTACGCGCGCTTGCCCCACTGGAACCGGTCCGGATTCAACGTCGCCGACAGCTCCGCGAACTTTGCGTGCGTGTCCGTGTACACGTAGTTCGAACCGCGGCCAAAACGGATCGGGTCCGAGTACGTGATGTGCGAGAGGTTGTTGTACGACGAACCCGTGTGGCACGCGTTCAGGTCGTTCAACGCGCGGTCGATCGTCAACGCGTAGTACCACGCGAGGCCGACCTCGCTCGGGTCCTCGCCCGCGAACGGCGCGCCGTTCTGAAGGAGGATCGCGTTGGTCGGGCGGTGCGTCTTGAACGCCACGCCGCTCGCCTGCGACGAGCCGTTGATGCAGTTCGGGCTGTCGGTCATCGCCGCCAACGCGATCGTCCCGGCGACGTCCTCGAACACCGTGGCGGAGACCACGTTCATCGGGTCCACCGAGCGACGCTTGCGGGGCATGATCAGCGAGTTCCCCACGTACGACAGGCGCGGCACCTGGTCGTCGTCCATCGCGCACGCGCCCTGCGACACCTGGCCCGAAGGCGCGCCGTAGCCGCGGTTGTCACCCACGAAGTTCGTCGGCGCCATTCCGCCGAGCTTGTCCGACGGGCTTCGGAAGATGTCGATGTTCTTCACGTACGGCTGGATCAACCCCGTCCAGTGCACGTAGCCGCAGTTCGGAACCGTCCCGGCGCTGCCGTTGTCGTTCCGGTAGTAGTACGACATCGGATACGTGTCGTCGTAGTCGGACAAGTAGATCTGCATTGCCACGCCGATCTGCTTCATGTTCGAAAGGTCCACCGCCTTCTTCGCGGCCTGCTTCGCCTGTGCGAACACCGGGAACAGGATCGCCGCCAGAATCGCGATGATCGCAATGACCACCAGCAACTCGATCAATGTAAACGCTCGTTTCATACCATCTCCTTCCGAAGGCCTCGGCCTTGGTTGGCAACAGTATCTGGGGTGCACGTTAAGGGGATGTTGATGGGGGGTTAACAAGGGGTTAAGCATCCTGCGAACCTGTCTTAACCCCCTGTTCACGCCTTGTTCACCGACCCTTAACATCGATCCGAGACACTGACATCGGATCGACAGAAGGCGCCGCAAGAGCGCCACGGTTTCGACGAGAGAACGCTGATCACTCGCACCTGGGCCCTCACAGACGGCCCGGGTGCTTTTTTTGCGCCTCCCGAATGAGCGGTAACCTGCGGAGGATGCGCGCGGAGACCTTCGACTTCCTAGTGATCGGCAGCGGCCTCGCCGGCCTGACCTACGCCCTGCGCGCCTCGGAACACGGCACCGTGGCGGTGCTCACCAAGTCCGACGTCGCCGAATCGAACACGAACTACGCCCAAGGCGGCATCGCAGCCGCGGTGGGCGAAGCCGACTCCTGGGAGCTGCACGAGCAGGACACCCTCGTGGCCGGGGCGGGCCTGTGCGACGCCGCGGCCGTTCGCCACCTCGTGCAGAACGCTCCCGCCGCCATCGCGTGGCTGCGGGACCTTGGCGCGAACTTCGATCCCGACCTGGGACGCGAAGGGGGCCACAGCCGCAACCGCATCGTGCGCCATGCGGACCGCACCGGCGGCGAGGTCGAACGCGCGATGGTCCACGCCGTCGGCACCCATCCGAACATCCGCGTGTACGACCATGCCTTCGCCACGGAACTCCTCGTCGCCGACGGCCGCTGCGTGGGCGCGGCCGCGCGGATCGAAGGGCTGGGCATGCGCACGTTCCGCGCGCGGGCGTGCATGCTGGCCACCGGCGGATGCGGCAAGCTGTACCAGCACACCACGAACCCCTCGGTCGCAACGGGGGACGGGGTCGCGCTCGCCGCCCAAGTGGGAGCCCGCATCCGAGGGATGGAGTTCATGCAATTCCACCCCACAACCCTCTTCCACCCCCAGTTGCGGAGCTTCCTCATCTCCGAGGCCGTACGAGGTGCAGGCGCGACCCTGCGCAACCACCTCGGTACCCGCTTCATGTACGACTACGATCCGCGCCTCGAACTCGCGCCGCGCGACGTCGTGGCGCGGGCGATCGACGCCGAGATCAAACGGCTCGGCACGTGGTGCGTCTACCTCGACACCACCCACCTCCAGCGCGAAGCCCTCGAGGAGGAGTTCCCCACGATCTGGGCGCGCCTCGCTTCGGTGGGTGTCGAGATGCACCGCGACTGGATCCCCGTGGTGCCCGCCCAGCACTACTCGTGCGGTGGCGTGGACACCGACCTCGAGGGTCGCACGTCCCTTCCCGGCCTCTACGCGGCCGGCGAGGCCGCCCACACGGGGGTGCACGGAGCGAACCGCCTCGCCAGCAACAGCCTGCTCGAAGCCATCGTCTTCGCGACCGCGGCCGCCGCCGCGAGCGCCAACGACCCCGAACCCGCCGCCGTCTCCGAGCCAGGCAAGCCACAGTGCGTCCCAGAAGCCGAGTCGGTCCTGCTGCGCAGAGCGCTCCAACGCACGATGATGGAGCACGCGGGCATCGTGCGTACGGACGCGGGACTTCGCGAAGCCGCCGACACGATCCGTGGCTTGAAAGAGGAGTTCCTCGGCCACGTCGGGGCCCCATTCTCCACCCACCCCATCGAAACCAGCAACCTGTTGACCGTGGGCACGCTCGTGGTGGATGCCGCCCTGGCAAGACGGGAGAACGTGGGGCTGCACTTCAATTCGGACTTGGTGGGAGAGTTGGAAGGGGTCTAGCCCGATTCGTCAGCATTCGATGGAGATGCGGGCCCCACTTGGGAGTGCGCGAGCTTGCTCGTCGCCTTGCCTTCGAGCGGCTTGCCGCGAGTCCGTTGCGGAACCGGCGACAAGTCGCCGGGGTGAAGGGCGACGAGCAAGCTCGCGCACTCCCAAGCGGGGGCGACGAGCAAGCTCGCGCACTCCCAAGCGGGGGCGACGAGCAAGCTCGCGCACTCCCAAGCGGGGGCGACGAGCAAGCTCGCGCACTCCCAAGAGTCGCCGGGGTGAAGGGCGACGAACAAGCTCGCGCACTCCCAAGAGGGGTCGTCTCTTAGCGAGGGGTCTCGGCGTACCGGGGCATCGCCAGGAGGGCGGGGAGGCGGTCGGCCCACTCGGGCACGAGGAGACCGACCGTACATGGGCCTCCCGCATGGACGACGCCCTTCAGCGTCGTGAACCCGAGCGCTTCCTCCATGAGGAAACCATCCAGATTCTGGGCGCCAGCGGACCCCAGCGGGTACGAGGCGGCGAGGATCAGTTGGGCCCGCTGCGCCTTCTCCCCTCCCCACACGAGCTCGAACCCACCCTCCGTCGCGCGCGCCTGCACCCCGACCTCGCCGAAAACCCGCACGTCGCTGAGGAGCAGCTTGACGAAGGGATCCTGGACCGTCAGGTCGCCGAGGTGGAAGAAGAGATCGGCACGAATCGAATCGAGCGGCTCGATCAGCAAGGGGGATTCCTTCGGAAGGCCGGTCACCCGCCGCGTCCACCGCGACAAGCCACGCTCCGCAGCCAGACCCGCCTCGAACAGAGCGGCGTCCAACCGCCGGCCCGGCTCGGGACAGATCGCCCCCGCGACGGCCGCCAGGGCCCCCGCACGGCGCGCGAGCACCGGATCGTCGCACCAGAGGCGCCACGTGGCCCAATCGCGTCTCCACACCAGGGACGTCAGCAGCGAGTTGGCTTCCGAACTGGCACGCTCGGCCGTATCCCGGCTCTGCATCAGCAGCGCGTGGGCGGCTACCAGGTCGAGCCCTTCCCCGTCGGCTCCGTAGGGTAGCTGCTGCTGCGTGAACGGCTCCAGCCGGTACGTCGCTTCCGTGAGAAACGCACCCAACGCGTCCTCCGCCGCCTGGCGCGCGAGCGCGTCGCGCGTGCAAGCCAGGTTCTGAAGGGCGAGTTCCACCACGCTGGGCAGATCGATGGGTGAAATCGTTCCCAGAGGCGAACCTGCCGGCGTGCCGACGCCGACCCCGCGCCCTGTCGGGATACGCCGCACCGGAAACCGGATCGAGAGGCTGGCCTCCGTCGAAACCGCCACCGGCCCGTCCTCGTCCCTCGCATCCAGGCGCTCGATGGCGCTTTGAAGCTTGAGGGGATATCCGCCCAAGGGTGCGAGGAGGACCGCAGGCGGCACCACGAAGCCTGAGCGATCGAACTTCCACGTCGCAGTGATCGCCGTCGGCTCGTCCTTGATCGCGATCTCCTGGAGCGTCGCCGCGGGGGCCGTCCACGCGGGGATCTCCTTGGTGCACCGCTCGACCAACGCGCCCAACTCGGCCGCGTTGTTGGTGGGTCGGGCCTCCAAGCCCATGGGCGCGACGACCCGGATCCACCCGCGATAGAGCGACTCGGTTCGGAGCGTCCAATCGCCGGACCGTCCCGTCATTTCAAAAGTCGCGGGACCGTCCAAGAACGCGAAGAGAATCGGCGGTTGCGCGTCTCGGAAGCTCACGAGGAGCCAAGAGACCTTCGGGGTCGGAACGCCTGGGCCGACGCTGCCGTCGGCCCAGCTCACAAAAGGGGGGGAGGTGCTCGAGAGCTTCAGACCCAACCCGTTGGCGCAGTAGAAGGCCACTCCCGGCTCGAACAGATCGAGCCGCGCTTTGGACGGCGATCGGCCCACGCCGGAGAGCCCTACGATCTGGCCGGTCTCGGACGTCGCGAGCGGTCGCCACCACGTCGAGGGCTCCTCAAAGCGGAACGTGTCCGAAGCGGGATGCACCGAACGGAACCCAGTGGGGCTGACGACGAATCCAGAAGCCGTGGCATGCTCAACGTAGCCGAACCGCCCGAAGGGGTTGGCGCGGGCCGAGGACACGGGGCCTAGGGCGACGACCGCCAGCAACCCGAGAGGGAGGAGGCGCGCCAGATTCCCAAATCGATCGCTAATCGAAAGACGCGCCAAGAAGTTGGATTCCCAATCGGTTGGTTCGCTTCGACCACACCAGCCCGATCTCGCGGAACCCGATGCGGTAGCCGAGCGAGATGTAGTAGTCGAGATAGGTGTCGCCGAGGTAACGGTCGTACGTGTAGCTGTAGCGAAGGCGCCACAGGTCGCTCAGGCGGTAGCCCATGTCCGCCTCGAGGCTGAGCCTCTGGATGTCCAGGCTTCGATTGGCCGAGAGGGAGAGGTTCGTGCGGCCGCCGTAGTAGGAGCCCTGCAGCGAAATCTGATGGCGGCCCGTGTAGAAGCTGTTGAACCCGTCCTCGGCGTAGCGGTAGGTCGTGGCCAACCACGCCGCGCTGGAGAGACGCTTGCTGATCGTCGCGGAGCCGTAGAGCGTGAGTCCCTGCTGGACGTTGTTCCCCGTCAGGTGGGAGACCGAGAACTCGGCGTTCAGCTCCGTGGTGCGGTCCAGGTGTTGGGGCAGGAGTTGGGAGCGGATCCTCGCCCCGACGCCCGTTTGCGAGTGGTCCAACAGCGAGGCATGGGTTTCGCTGTGGGTGGCGGTCAGTCCGTAGTAAAGGCGAATGGGGAGCTTCCCAACCTTGGTGGGGTCCTTCTCGGCGACCAGGGCGTACTGCTCGGTCGCGAACTCCGCCCCCCGCAACGTCGTCGTGGCGTTGCCGCTCAGGCTCATCTGGAAACCGTCGAACTGCCGACTGAGGCTCGCCGACCCAAAGACGCTCCGGTGCGCGGGGAACTCGACCTGCGCGAATCCCGTGGTGCGGTCGTCCACCTGGAGGTATTGTCGCACCCCCAGGCCCCAGTCGCTGCGGCCGATGCCGGAGACCGTCATCCCTCCGTCCATCTCGTCGCCCCGGTTCCAGTTCAGCTCGTAATCCAAGAACGCCCCGCCCGAGGTGGCCAGGCCGCGGCCGTAGCGTTGCCCGGTCGTGAACCGGAGCAGACTGGTCTCACCGGGCTTCAGGGAGAGGTAATGGGGGTAGTTGATCCCAAGCTGGTTGTCGTTGACGTTGACAATCTGCTCGGTGATGAGGGGGGTCGTTCCATAGACGCTTACCTGGAACAGGGGCAGGCTCATCATGCGGATGCCGCCCATGACGATGTCCGCCTTGTGGAACTGGATCTCCTTGCGGGGGAAGGCCACGGCCTTCTTGGCGGCGATCAGCGTCTGGGACGTGGTCAGGTCCTGGAAGGTGAACGCCCCGTACGGGAGCGCATCGGTGGAGGACATCGGCGTGAGGCCCGAGGTGGCGATCTTCGCCGTTCCCACGCGCAGATGCTCTTCGCCGGCTTCAAACCGGAACCACTTGCCGCTCCCCACGATCTTGAGATCCCGGCGGGGAAGCGTCGTGACGCCGTAGCCTTTGCGCGTGTTGAGTTTGAGGTACAGCTCCTCGAACTCCTGGTCCACGTCGCCAATGTGCAGGTGAGCCTTGCGGGCGCGCACCTCGTAGTTCGGCACGTCCACCTGCACGTCCGCGGCCTCGATGACGATGTCGCGGTAGCGGACCGCGACGCGCTCGTCCGGATCCGCAGCGCCGATGATCTTGAGGTCCGTGCTGTACATCAGGTGGCGCGGCGCGACGATCTCGATGTACTCCTTGGCCGTCGATAGCTGCGACCGATCGCTCAAGAAGTCCATCTCGAGGGTCGTCGAGGCGTTCTGGAAAGCCAGGGTCCGAGCGGTGATCTTCGCGGTCCCGGGCAAGCCGCCTGCCACGAGGATCGCCCGAGCCACGCCGTTGACGGTCCGAACGACGTTGTCTCGGAACGTCCCCAGGTCGGTGGTGAACACGACCTGCGTGCCGTCCGGCACGAACCGGCCGTCGCGCGTGCGCACTTCGGCGGAGATGGTGACGGTGGAGCGGCCATCGGCGACAGTGACCGTGGGGTAGGACGTCAGTCGGATCAGCGCGGTGTCGGCGCTGCAAAGCGCCACGGCCAGAACCGCGGCAACGAGTGCGAGGCTTTTCAACACAGTCGGCACAAGCCTACCCATCGCATCTAAGGACGGGACCGAGGGCCCGTCCGGTTTGGTCTCCACGCACAAAGGGCCGGCCTCGAGGCCGGCCCCAGCGTCTCAGCGGGGCCCTTAGCGGACCACGTTGAGAGGAATGATCTTGCGGACGCGATCGCCGCCCGCGGTCTCGGCGAGGATCTCGACGCGGTAGGTCCCCGGGGCGACGGCAACGTTTGCGTTGTCTCGCAACGCCCACGTCACGGTGTTCTCACCCGCTCGGTCGGCGCGGCCTCGGCTGACCGTGAAGATCTCCTTGCCTGCGCCCGAGAGGATGCGCACGGTGGTCGTGGCGTCCGTCGAGAGCGTGTAGTTGATCGTGAACGGCGCGTTGCCGTCCCGGCCTGGCCGGGCGACGACGACGTTGCCGATCACAGCGCGCGCGACGCTGCCCGTGTCCACCTGGACGCGGAACTCGCGCGTGCCCGGCTCGTTCATCGTGAACGTGTAGCCGGACGTCTGCCGCAGGTCGCGGCTGGCGCCGGTGGCCACGTCCTCGATCCGGTAGCGGAGCGTGCGGGGCGTCGTCGAGACATTCGGCCAGGTGAGCGTAACGGGACCCGCCTCCTTGACGTCGACGAGGACCTTCCACTCCTGGCGGCCTGCGGTGTCGCTGAGCGCCTGCGCCATGCGCGTGGGTCGCCCATCGATCGTCCCTTCGACCGAGACGCCCACCTTCTGCGTCGGGCCCATCGGGGGCTCGAGGATGCGGAGGGTGCGCGCGTCGGCGGTGGACTTGGCCACACCGACGAAGTTCTGGTCGTCGAGGCTGCTGTTGTTGCGGGCCACGAGTTGCAGGCGCCACTGCTTGTCGCTCTGCGTCCACGTTTGGCCAACCGATCGCTGCGAACCAGGAAGGAACTCCTGGTAGATCGGCGGCCACGAGATCGTCAGATCTTGGACCGTGAACACGTAGACCCAGTAGCCGCGATTCGGCTCGAGCTTGGCGTCCACGCCCTGCAGGTACTTGTAGGACTGCGTGCCCGCGTCCCAGTAGCCGAGGGCGCCGCTGACGAAGCCCTGGGCGACCAGTTCAGCCCAGGTGAACGACTGCGTGGGGTTCGCACCGGACACGCCGACGATCTGTCCCAGCGGGAACGCATAGTTGTAAGGGTTGCCCACGAGGTTCCAACCCGATTTCAGTTGGATGAGCGGCGCACCGGTCGACGCGTCGTTCGGAGTGGTCGGACTGCCCGTGAGAGCCATCGAACCGTAATCGACATCCGAGAGGATCCACGTTCCAGCCGCGCGCTGGGCGCTGGCGGAAACGAGGTAGCCGTTCTGCTGGGAGCTCCAATCAAAGGCCTGGAAGTCGCTGGGCGTGTTCAGCCCAAGGATCGCCTCCCACGACGAATCGAGGAACGTGAACGGGGTGGTGATCAGGTTCGCACCGGCGACGAGATTCAATCGAGGCGTCGCAGCGATCGTGATCGACCCGTTGATGGTCTTCTTGGGACCCGGGATCGGGTCCACAACCGCCTGGTACTGAAGATCGCCAAACGTCTGCCCATCGGCGACGACCTGCCACTCGACATAGGAGGCGTCTCGCGGCGAGACGACGGGGATGATCTTCTGGATGCTCTCGCCGGGAACCAGTTCGAGCCCGGTCGGAAGGACCAGTCGGACCTTGACATCGTTGAGAGGGACTTCACGGTCCACAGTCGAGAAACCACGGGTGTTGTCCACCCAGACGCGGATCGTGAACTCGTTCGGTGTCAGACCATTGACGCCGCTCGGATCTGCCGCGAGCAACTTCGGACCGTCGACGACGACCGAGTAGGGCTTCGCATAGTTCGAGTAGCCCCACGTGCTGCGCACATATTGGACGATCGTTCGGGCGCCTCCTGGAACGACGGAAGACTCGTTGTACTTCTGAATGTAGCCGGTCTCATCGTCGAACCGGGTGTCGGGGAGCATGACGTCGGGGAAGGTCGCGTCGGCGCCGTCGCCTCCCATGAGGAAGAAGTGCTTGCCCAGGGCGAGTTCGTTGGCCTCTTCGGTCTCGCTCTGGCCGGAGAGGTCAAGGGTCGCCTCGGTGGCGCCGTTCTCGATCCGCATGCCGTAGGCCGTGGTCTGACCAAAAACGAAGTTCACCCACTGCGGGAACGTGGCGGGGTCCAGCGCACGCTCAAAGCGGCGATCCGTGAACGGAGGCTTGATGCCGGGCACGACGGTGTAGCCGAGCTTGGAAAACACGCCAAAGTTCGGAGCCAGTGTGTGCGACTGCATCGCGCCAGTGGCGTCCGGCTCGTTCGAAAGCATAGCCAGCCAGTGGCCCGTCCACAAACCGACGGTGTGCGTGTTCGTGGTGTCCGTGTTCGTCAGGGTCCACTGAATGCGCGCGGCATCGCCGAGAATATCCACCTGCATGCGGACGTGCACGTTGCCGTTGGTGGACTCGTGGATCATGTAGTGATCGCTCTCGCCCACGAAGGCGAGGCTGATCGCGTTGGCCCCAAACAGGGTCCGCGTGCCATCTTCGACGGTCGTGGCGTACCCGAACGTCCCCATGGGCTCGAACGGCATCCCCATCGTGAGGATCAGGTTGTCGTCGAACGACGTCTGTGCGGAACCTTCGGATCCGTAGAAGAACCCATATCGACCCCGAATGTTCGCGGTGAGGGCGGGGTTGTAGCAAGGACCGTTCGCACCGCCGTAGGTGGTCGTCCCGCTGACGCCCACCGAACACCCAAAGAGGGTCGTTTGAATGGCGTTGATCCCGTAGTCCGCCGATCGTGGCGCCGTGTTGGCGGGGTCGATGCAGAAGTCCCAACCGATTTGGGCTTGGGCCACGCTCGCGCCAACCAAGAGCGAGGCGATCCCTGCTGCCTTGTGAACTGCTGTCTTCATTTCGTTTCCCTAATTCGAAGCGGTATTCAAGAGTTGGGCGCCCCCGAGGACTCGTGTTCGGGGGCGCTCAGGTCGATCTCCTTTACTCCGCGGGGGGAGGAGGAGGAGGCGAGGGTCGCGTGAAGCGCCGGGCCGAGCCGAAGATGTAACGCTCTCCGTTGGCATCCTTGACCGGTCCCGGGCTGTCCGACACGTTGCGGCAACCGATTCGCCACCACATTTCCGTCGAGCTCGAGAAGTACTGCGACGTGTCCACGATCGGGGTGCTCAGGATCCCTGAGTCCGTCCGCTGGAACTTGGCGATCGTCACGGTCTGGCTCTTCGTGAAGTTGGGGCTCGTCGAGAGTTGCACGACATATTCGACTGTCGTCGGGAACGCAGGGTTCACGACGGAGTTGAAGCTGAACGGAATCGGCGTCGAAACAACCGCGTTCGAACCCGGAGAGACGAGCAGGGGCCGCGCATAAGGCGTCGCGAGTCCCTTGGCGCTGGTTCTCTGGGAAACGAAGAAGCAGTCCTGTCCGCCGGTCGTGCCGCCGGTACCGCCGGTGCCGCCGGTCGTGCCACCCGTGGTGCCGCCCGTCGTGCCGCCGGTCGTGCCGCCGCCGATCGTGCCACCCGTGGTGCCGCCGGTCGTGCCGCCGCCGATGCCGCCGGTCGTCCCGCCGCCGATGCCGCCGGTCGTACCGCCGGTCGTGCCGCCGCTGCCCGGAAGGTCGACGCTGTTCACCTTGTAGACCAAGGCGACCGAGTAGTTGTACGGCCGACCCGGAGTCACGCCCGCAACCGCCGTGGCCGTCGTCGTCGGATTCGAGGTGTTGTTGCACACCGATCCGCCGATCACGCCGGCGAAGTCGCCCCACGTCACGTCGCGAGCCGTCGAGTTATCGACGCCGGAAGTCTGGTTCCCGGGCACGACCATCACCGGCGAGGCCAGGATGTCGTTCCGCCAGATCTGCCACTCGATGCGCTGGTCGTTGGCCTTGTGGAACAGGTTCGGAGTCCAGCTCACCTTGGTCCCCGGCTCGCCCGAAGCATCGGGGAAGAGCCCGGCCTCCGCCTTGACGTCGCCGACCGCGTCGCCGCTGCCGCCGTTGCCAGAGCCCAGAAGGACCGCGACCAGGCCCAGCACCAAGAGCGTGGTCACGAAGCCCGAGTTGCTCTTGTTCGACGCCCGCCGGACCGGCTGGACGCCGCCGTTGGCTCCAAACTCCGTCTTCACATCCGGAACGCGGAAAACCACCCGCACCTTGTCTCCGGGCTGGATGCCCTTGGTGGACGAGGCGATGCGGACGTACGCGCTGTCGGATTCGACGTCGTACACCGTTGCGGTGGCGACCTGCTCCCGGCCGCGCGTGACGATGACGGACTGGCCGTTCTGGAAGCCGCTGCGCGCACCCTGGTTGATCAGGGCCGTGTCGTTCAGCGTGTTGAGAACGGTGCCGTTCGGCAACGTTTGGGCGAGGACCTTTGCGACCGCGCCGGAAGCCGCGTTGCCGATGGCCTCGTTGATGACCGTGGCATCGGGAACGTTTTCCGCGCGCACGGTGGACGACGCGCTGAGCGCCGCTCCGTTGATCGCGAGCCCAGACGCCACGTCGGTGACGAGGACTCTCAAAATCACGTCGGCCTGCTTGCCGCCCCCAACGGGGACGACGCGCCAGTTCACAACCTCGCCGGTCACGACGGTCGACGCGCGCACTTCTTGCGCCAGGCGCAGCAGGCTCGTCTTCGTCGCCGGAGGCGAACCAATGCCGATCGACGTCAGCGCGCGTTGGATCGTTTCCTGCGCGACCACGTCGAATTTGCCAGTCTTGCCGAGCTCGCTGCTAACGGCGTCCGCGGCTGCCTGGCCAAGGCCAGTTCCCCCTTGCGGACTAGTGTTCTCGAACTCGACCACAGCCCAGGTCGGTTGCGCTTGCAACTGAGCCTCGGCGCGCGTGGCCGCGCCCAACGTGAAGTAGGGCAGGGCGCAAGCCATGAAATAGGCCACGGCCGTAAGACCGCTGACCGCCTTCCCTGTATACGAATTGATGAACCGCCTCACTGTGACGAGTCCTCCTTGTCAGTCCTCTTCGAATTTGGGTGTCGGCCGGCAAGCCGGACGCGACGATGTTCCAGTATGGACGGTTGCAACCCCGAAACGACCGTCGCGCCACAGAAAGCGAGCCTCGTGGATGCAACCATCCCCCTTGGCAAAGCTTTCCCGCGTGCGTTTAGCGACATTCCCCCTCGAGCCGCGGGCATTCCAAGCCCGTCCAAAACGTGGTGAAGTATATCACGAAGCTTTACTAGGTGCAATCTACGCGAAATCAAGAGCAGCAGCCTCCGTCACCGCAACATGGACGTCGTGCTCCGGCGCATTCGTTCGGATCACGCGGTCGGCAAACGCAATCTTCACCCGCGTCGGGAGCTGCGTCTCGATCAAGGCACGCGCCTTTTCCACCGAATTCAGCCTCGCGGCAAGCCTGCGCAACTGCTCGTCCTCCCCGCACGTCACCACCCACACCCTTGGGAAAAACCGTTGCAGACACGCCTCGACAAGGAGCGGAATCTCCACCGCAATCGCACCGGACGAAAAGATCCGCTCGATCACTTCGGGGTGCATACGGGCGTTCAAGGCGCGCCTGAACTCGGCGTCCCGAGCGACCCGGGCTCGGACCCTGTCCCGCTCGACCGGGGCCTCCCCGTCGAACTCGGATGCAAGCCAAGCCTGCAGGCGCGCCCCGCGGTAGACGTCCCGCGCGATCTCGTCCGCCGAGACGACCGGAACGCCCCATGAAGCCAGATACGCCGCCACCGTCGACTTGCCTTCCGCTATTCCGCCCGTGATCGCCAGCCGCATCTCCTTCACCCGTTAGGCAAAAGGACGAAGGGCGGGCGGAACAAGTCGCTCCGCCCGCCCGCTGGCCCCGAGCCACGCTCGCGCTATTCGGTCGTTTCCGGCTCCGACTCCTCGGCGGGAGCCTCCGGCGCGGGAGCCTCGGGCGCGTCGGGCGCTGGGTCCACGACGTCCTCGAGCACTTCTTCCTCGTCGTCGCGTCCAACAAAGCCCTTGAGCATCCCCAGCCGCTCGCCGATCGTGGCGCCGCCGGTCGCAAAACCGCGCCGACCGATCACTTCTTCGACTTCTTCCTCGTCGCGGCCGCGACGTCCGCCGGCACCGCGCCCGCGCTTGCCGCCCGCTTTCCCGCGGCGCTTGTCGCGCAGGGCCTCGTCCTCGAATTCGCCTCCAGGGGCGCCTCCGGGGGCCGGCCGACCAAAATCGCCGCCACCTGCGGCGCGGATGCTGAGCACCATGCGGCGCTCTTCGGTTCGCAGGTCGATGATCTGCGCCTCGACCTCTTGTCCTTCTTCGAGGACGTCCTGAGGCTTGCGGATGCGTCGGGACGACATTTCGCTGACCGGCATGAACGCCTCGGCGCCTTCCGGCAACCGGATGAACGCGCCGCTCTGGACGATGCGCCCGATCGTGCACGTCAGCTTTTGACCGATGGTGTACGTCTCGCGAATGAGGTTCCACGGGTCGGGAAGCACCTGGCGGTGTCCCAAACTGATCTTTCCGGCGTCCTTGTCGAGGCGAAGGATCATCACGTTGATCTTCTGCCCTTCCTTGAACATCTCGCGCGGGTGGTTGATGCGCATCCAGCTCATCTCGCTGATGTGCAGCAGCCCGTCCACGCCTCCGAGGTCGACGAACGCCCCGTAGTCGGTGAGGCGCCGGACCACGCCCTCGCGGATATCTCCGGGGTTCGCGTGCTCAAAGATGTCCCGACGGGCCTGCTCGCGGCGCTCTTCCTCGGCGTCGCGGTTTGAGAGGACCACCTTCTTGCGGTCGCGGTCGATCTCGATAATCTTGAGCTTCAGCGGCTGGCCGACGAACTTTTCGATGTTGCGCAGGCGCCCGCTGCCCACGTGGGTCGCCGGAACGAATCCGCGCACTCCGACGTCGACGACGAGTCCGCCCTTCACGCGGTCCACCACCTGTGCGGTGAGGAATTCGCCCACTTGGAACGCCTTCTCGATCGAGTCCCACGCCTCTTCGAAGTCGGCGCGCTTCTTCGACACGATCGGGTTGCCCTCGCCCCCTTCTGGGCGAAGCACGACGACGTTGATCTTGTCGCCGACCTTCACGTGGTCCATGGCGCTGTCGAGGTTCATCTCGCTCAGCTCGCCGAGCGGAACGATGCCTTCCGACTTCGTGCCCAGATCGACGAAGACGCGATCCCGGTCCACCTGGATGACGGTCGCCTCGATACGGTCGCCCTTCGAAAGCTTCTTGTACAGACCCTCGCCGGCCGAATCGTCCTCGCCGGCCTCCATCGCCTCCATGGCCGCCTCGAACAAATCTTTGTCGCTCCGGCCTTGGGCCACGACGGCGGCTGGGGCGGGTGCGATCGGAGTCTCCAGCGGCTGCTCGTGCGCGGGCGCCGTTGCGGCGGCCTCTTCGACCGGCGCAGGGGCCTCGGCGGCCGGGCTCTCCATGGACGGCTCGTACGTCGGCGCGGCAGCCTCTTCGGCGGGCGGCGCCGGCTCTTCGGCGACCGCGGCCACAGGCTCCGGCTCCACGGGCGCGGCGGTCTCAGCGGTCACGGGCACGGGCTCGGAAGGTGCGTCGGCGGGCTCGACCTCGGGGGCCGGCTCAGGGGTCTCGTCCACGGCGGAGGGAATCGCCTCGGGGTTGTCGGGCGCCGATTCAGGAGCCGCTTCCGGCTCCTTGGGAGATCCCTCTCGATTCTCCTCAGGCGTCTGGTTCTCGTCGATCGTCATGTCTAATTGGCACTCAAAGCAGTGTTCGCACATCGTACCAGATTTGCTCGTGGCGCGCCTGTCCACGGGCTACCCGGGGCGCAGCTTCGGATAGAGTTCGCGGAACGCCCGCAACGCGCCGGAGTAATCGGCGCCCGAAGGCCCGGTTTCCCATTGTTCGCGCACGCACGCGCGCGAGGCGGCCGCCACGTCGGGCCAGACCCCGACGCCGACGCCGGCCAGCATAGCCGCGCCCATCGCCGGCCCCTCGTCGCCCTCCAACGTCGCGCAACGGGCGTCGAACACGTCGGCCAGAAGCTGAACCCAGAAGCGGCTGCGCGCCCCTCCCCCCGTCACGCGCACCGTCCCCGCCGACGCTCCAAGGCCCGCCAGCAAGTCCAAGGCGTCGCGCAACCCGAACGTCGCCCCCTCCACCACGGATCGGGCCAGTTCGGCGCGGCCATGGGCCAGGGTGAGCCCCGCGAACGCGCCGCTCGCATCGGGGTCGTTGTGCGGACACCGCTCGCCGGACAGGTACGGCAAAAAGGTGAGCCCCCGAGCCCCGGGGGGCACCGCCGCCGCCTGCGCCATCAGCGCGTCGTAAGACTCCCCTCCCCCAAGCACGTCGCGGAACCACTTCAACGACCCGCCGCACGCCAACGTCACCCCCATCGCGTGCCACTTCCCGTTGGCGTGGCAGAACGTGTGCGCCGATCCGCCCTTGTCGAACTCCGGACCCTCCAGTGCGCTGAACACCACGCCGCTCGTCCCCAGGCTGACGCTCAAGACCCCCCGCTCGACCGCGCCCGTCCCGACCGCCGAGGCCGCTTGGTCCCCGCCCCCGGCGACCACCGGCACGCCGTCCGCCGCGTGCCCGGTGATCTCGTAAGACTCCGCCGCACGGGGAAAGAGAGACCGATCCAGATCCAGGTCTGCGATCAGCTCGTCGGCCCACGCCCGACGTCCGACGTCGAAGAGGCCGGTCCCGCTCGCGTCGCTGACGTCGGTCGCCGCGTCACCGGTCAGTCGCAGCCGGATGAAGTCCTTCGGGAGCAGCACCGACCGCACACGGGCGAACCGCTCCGGCTCGTTCCGGCGCAGCCACAGGATCTTGGGGGCCTGGAATCCGGTCACCGGTGGGTTGCACGTGATCCGCCGCACCCGCTCCGGCCCGCAGACGCGGTCGATCTCCGCGACCTCGGCGACCGTGCGCTGGTCGTTCCACAAGATCGCTGGGCGCACCGACTCGCCCGACGCGTCGAGGAACACGGCCCCGTGCATCTGGCCCGTCAGCCCGATCGCGTCGGGACGCTCGGGACCCAGCGCGTCGAGGCACGAGCGCACGGCCCGCCACCAGTCTTCCGGCTCCTGCTCGGTCCATCGGGGTTGCGGCACGTGAAGGGGATACTCGGCGCTCGCCGAGCCCAACACGCGACCCTCGGCGTCGATCGCGAGGGCCTTGCACGCCGTCGTGCCGACATCGATGCCCACCAAGCGTGCCATGGTCGCCATTGTAGACGCTAGCGCGCGACCCGCTGGATCTCCGCCCCCAGGGCATGGCGCCAGCCGCGGGTCGAGACCCGGCACGACTCCGCGCGAAGCCCGAACAAGAACCGCTCGAGGATCAGGGCCCCCAGGTGCATCGTCGTCTCGCGGCCGCGCTCCATGCCGGTCACGGCCGCCCGCTCGCGATCGGTCATCGCCCCCAGCCAACCCGCCGCGCGGCCGACCTCCTCGTACTCGAGCACCGCTCCGTGGACCCGGGCGGGATCCCACTCGCGCATCCGCTCGCGGATCGTCACGAGGTTCGTGCCCGTGGCGCCCAACGCGACGACCGTGCCGCACTCCAAGGGGCGGTAGGCAAGCCCGATCACCTCGTCGATCGCAGCAGACCCCTGCAGGAGATCCGAAGGCGAGAGCGACTCCGCCCACAGCGCGCCGCCCCGCAACCCCAGCGTGCCCACGGGGTAGCTGCGTTCAAACGTCGCCTGCCACGCCCCAGC
>JAMLGR010000026.1 GCA_023957775.1 Fimbriimonadaceae bacterium
TGCACCCTAAGATTCGAGAACAATATGGAATCTCCAGCAAATCGGATGCTGCTTATGTCGGTACGGGCGAAATGGATGACGTGTGGCACGGGCGATGGTATGTCGTGCCATTTCTTTTCGTTGGATCGCTACGTCGAATCCTATTCCCCGAAACCGGCAAGAACATCCCGTTTGAAATCCGAAACTACGCCTATTTGGATTGCTTTGGTCGTGAAACGGTCACGTGGAAACGATCGTTTTCTTTCCCATCGAAACAACGCGAGTTTGACGAATTCTTTGTATACAGCGAATCCCGCGGAACACCTATTCTGTACGCCGGTACTCATCAACACCTGTCTGTTGATTTGCATTTCGCGGTTGATGACGATGGTTCGATGATCGTTACCACCGGGAAACAACGTCTATTTGTCGGCCCTCTGACAATTCCTTTTCCACGGTTTTTCTCAGGCGACGCATATGTTCGCGAATCGTACAATGATTCGACAGATCGCTTTGAGGTGGAAGTATCCATTACCAACTCGTTTTGGGGTAAAATACTCGGCTATCAGGGTTCGTTTGATCTAGAACGAATTCCATGTGGCCGACATGAGATTCCTGATGGAACAATTCCCATTCGTGAAAATCGTCGCGAGTGATCGGCATATAACAATGCAATGAACCGAAGTCGCGGAACCGGGCGGCTTGAAATGGACAATCTACTCCCGCGACTCTGTTATCGCGGACGTTCTAGCTCCGCGCCCCAGCCGACACGGGCCCACCCCTCGGCGTTCGTAACCGGGTCGAGCGCTCGCGCGCGGCACAGAGCTGGAGATTGGGTACGTTCTCCAGATGAAGAAGAGACGTGGCCACTACTGCTGGGTGTGCGGCCGAGTCCGTCCAAATGAGAAGTTCTCGGGAGCCGGGCATCGTGATCACATCTGCAAAGAGTGCGTGTCGATGCGGCGGCGCGAGCTGCGGGCGGGGAGATCGAAGGTCGAGGGGTCACCGGACAACATGCCGATGCAGGAGGACCAGCCTTCGGCCGGCTGCTGATCGGCAGGGCGTTAGGCGTCGCTCGCGCATCCTGAGAACGAGAGTCAAGCAGAACACCCCTTCCTCGCCATGAGCCTTTGCCCGCACTGCAACGAAAAGATACCTGCGAGCACCATCGTACTCGCTCCGTGCCCAATCTGGATTTCGTGCCCCAAGTGCCGAACTGCGTTGACTGCCGACACCTTCATCAGAGTTCAGGGCGTCATCATCGTCATCGTGACGGCCGCATTTGAATTCTTCGTCATGCGACATTTTGCTTTTTGGCGGGTCCGGATTCTTTGGCTCGTTGCGGGCGTGGTCGCCATCGTTGCCGTCAACACTTTCATCACGATGCGATGGGGCAGCTACAGGCGCCGAATCACATGAACGCTTCCATTCCAACAGCCGCAACGCCTAACCATGTGCTGTAGCGAACCCGGCGGGAGCGTCGCAGTTGCAATCCATGCGTCCCGTGCGCCGGGTCGCTGAGCTTGGGTCGTTAGGAGGCGACGACATGGATGAAGATCTAAGCGAGTATCGAGGGCTCAAGTTCCAGCCGAGTCGGACTCGTCCACGATTCTGTGTGAGGCTTGTCATGGGCTCGTCCAAGGAGCTTCGAGTGGACCGACTGCCTAACACCAGCGTGAACGCGACGGTTGGGCCGGTCAAGCCGCATGCATGCGCACGCGTCGCGCCCGTCCGCCTCGCCTGTTACGATGAGCGTTATGCACACAGAGGTGAACGTACATGAGTGAACGCCGTGTCGACGTCTTCTTCTACGGCTTGTTCATGGACGGCAATCTCCTCCGCAAAGCGGGTGTGGAACCAAACAGCCCGCGTCGCGCCTATGTGGACGGCTTTGCGTTGCGGATCGGCCACCGCGCAACACTCGTTCCGTCCGCGGGAGATCGTGCCTATGGGATGCTGTTCGCGCTTACGCATCAAGAACTGGTCCGGCTCTACGCCGCACCTGGTCTGGAGGAGTATCATTCGGAAGCTGTACTTGCCCAGCCTCTGGGGGGAACCCCTCTGCCGGCTCTGTGCTACAACCTGTGCGAAGCGCCTCAGACACACGAACGGAATCCAGAATACGCGGGTCAACTCCAGCGAGTCCTCAGAGAACTGGGCTTCCCGGAAGAGTACGTTACGAGCATTTCATGAGCGTGGTGCATAACAACCGGTTGCAGCGGACGGCACGCTGCACGGCCCGTGGCTGAACCGGAGCGTTACGGAACTGGAGCACCAAGAGGTAGCAATGGCCAAAGCAGGGAAGAGATCCAAGGACGTCGACGCGTACATTTCCACCCAGCCTCCGGAAACCCGCCGCGCGCTCGAGGCGCTGCGCTCGTGCATCTGGAAGGCTGCGCCCGGGGTAAGCGAGCAGATGAACTACAACATCCCGGCGTTTGCCCTGGTTGAGGGAGGCAAGCGCGACAAGCAGATCATGATCGCAGGGTACGCCAAACATGTGGGCTTCTATCCGAGCCCGGAGGTCATCGAGGCGTTCGCCGATCAACTCGCCGGCTACAAGTCCGCCAAGGGGTCCGTCCAGTTCCCGTTGAGCGAGCCCATTCCCGAGGCGCTGGTCGTCGAGATGGTGAAGGTCAGGCTGGCCCAACTGGAAGGTGCGGAACCCGGTTCCAAGTAAATGGCCTGTCGTTTTGGTGCAATGCAATGCGATGCCGCCACGATGCGGACCGCCCCCACCACCACACGGAAATGGGAAGCTGAATCGCGGGGCGGCTCGCCTCGGTTAGGGTGTAATGGAGGCCATCATGCATGGAATGAATGTTCGGGTGCAGATCAAACCTGGGCACACGAGAACGCCGTGAGGTCTGGCCAGTCCGCCCGACGCGTGGATGGGCCCGCTGACCCGCGTGGACAAGTCGTAACTCCAATCCCATGAAAGTGGAAGAACAAATCAGCGCGTACTTCGACGCTCAACCCGAATCCAAACGAAGCGACATGCAGGAGTTGCACCGCGTCATTCTGACGGCGATGCCGCAAGGCAAGTTGTGGTTTCTGGATGGCAAGGACGATGCCGGCAAGGTTGTCTCGAACCCGAACGTGGGATACGGCACACGAACCATCAAGTACGCCAACGGGGAGACTCGAGAGTTCTATCAAATCGGGATCAGTGCAAACACAACGGGAATCTCGGTGTACATCCTTGGGATAGAAGATAAGACCTACCTGGCACGTACGTACGGAAAGGACCTCGGGAGGGCATCCATCTCGGGGTACTGCATCAGGTTCAAAGCGCTTCGAGACATCCGGATGGACATCCTTGAAGCGGCAATTCGAGATGGGATGGAGCAGACGAAAGCCCATCGCTCCGCGCGCACCTGAAATTGGGCGGTTCCGCCCCCGAGGCTGACTCCGCGGTGTTCATGCTCCTTCCGTCTTTCGGTGAACTCGCCCTGGTTGAGCGCGCGCCCGATGCCCGGGTGCGTGGACCGGCCCCAAGGAGGATAATGCACGCATGTCCCTCGCCCTGATTGCCGCACTGGCCCTCGTCCCCCTGCAAGGCGCCCCGGTCGCCGACAGCGCCCAGGCCCGCGCTCGCCTCGAGCAGTTCGCCGCCCACCAGAAGATGCGTGCGACGAGCCCCTTCCAGCAGCCGTGGTTCGAACTCGGCCCGCGGATCGGCACCGGCCGCATCGTGGACGTCGAAGGACACCCCGACCGGCCCGGCCTCATCCTCGCGGCGGCGGCGTCCGGCGGCATCTTCCGCAGCGTCGACGACGGCGGATCCTGGGACGCGGTGTTCGAGAACCAAGCCAGTGCGTCGATGGGCGACCTGGCGATCGCGCCCTCGAACCCCGACGTCGTGTGGGCTGGCACCGGCGAGGCGAACATCCTGCGCAGCTCGATGGCCGGCACCGGGGTGTACAAATCCACCGACGGCGGGAAGAGCTTCCAGCACATGGGCCTCACGGACACCCAGCACGTCTCGCGCATCCGCATCCACCCAACGAACCCCGACATCGTTTACGTCGCCAGCGCCGGCCACGAGTACACCTTCACTCCCGACCGAGGCGTGTACAAGACCACCGACGGCGGCAAGACGTGGCGCAAGGTGTTCTTCAAGAACGAGAAGACGGCCGTCATCGATCTCGCGATGGACCCCAAGGACCCCGAGACGCTCTACGCCGCCACGGCCCAGCGCCTTCGCACACGGTGGAACGACCCCGTGGCCGGCCCCGAGAGCGGCATCTACAAGACCACCGACGGCGGCAAAACGTGGAAGCCCCTTACCGAGGGACTTCCCGATTTCGCCAAGGGCGAGTGCGAGCGCATCGGCCTCGACGTGTGCGCCAGCCAGCCCAACGTGGTGGTGGCCGTGATCTTCCGGAACGGCGCCGAAGTGTTCCGCAGCGAGGACAAGGGCGAGACGTGGAAGGCCGTGGAGGGCGGGGCCGCGGTCAAGGGCCTCTTTCCGCAATACGGGTGGGTCTTCGGGCAGATCCGGGTCGACCCGAACGACCCTCTCACGATGGATGTCATCGGCCTGCAGCACCGCCGGACGACCGACGGCGGCAAGACGTGGAGGAACGTTCGCGGGAACCACGTGGACTATCACGGCTTGTGGATCGATCCGAAGGACTCGAAGCATGTGATGGTCGTGAACGACGGTGGGCTGATGATCAGCCACGACGGCTTGGCGACGTTCAAGCACGCGAACAACATGCCGATCGCGCAGTTCTACAACGTCTCGATTTCGCAAGCTGAAGGAACCTTCCACGCCTACGCCAGCCGCCAGGATTTTGGTGGTTGGCGCGGCGAGATCGTCGTGAACTCCGACCGCACGCTTGAGGCCAAGGCCTGGGAGTCGGGTCCTGGGGACGAGTCGGGCCGCCACGCGGTGGACCCCACGAACCCCGATCTTCTCTACGTGGTGTCGCGCTACGGAGGCGGTCCGCAGAGGGTGGACTATTCGCAGAAGAACGCGCGCACGGGCAACCCGCCGCTCAGCAAGAATCTCAGCCCCGATTTCGGCTCCGACAGGCGCCGCGCCCAATGGGTGTCGCCCATCCTCGTCTCGCCGACAGACCCTCGTCGCGTGCTGTACGGCGCGCAGTTCGTGTTTGTGAGCGACGATCAGGGCGAGACGTGGCGCAAGATCAGCCCCGACCTTACGAATCTCGACGAGGCGAAGCAGGGCAACATCGCCTACTCGACGATCTTCGCCCTGGCGGAATCGCCGCTCAAGAAGGGTGTGATCTACGCGGGCACCGACGATGGCAACGTGCAGGTCACGCGCGACGAGGGCGCCACGTGGACGAAGGTCAACGCCGGCTTGCCAGAGGCTCTGCACATCGCGACCCTCGAGGCCTCTCGGTTCGCCGAGGGCACCGTGTACGTCGGGGTGAACGGCAAGCGCAGCGACGACTTCGGGACGTACCTCTTCAAATCCACCGACTACGGCAAGTCGTGGACCTCCATCGCGGGCAACATCCCCGGCGGCCCGGTGAACGTGGTGAAGGAGGATCCTGCCGACCAGGACACCCTTTACGTTGGAACGGACATGGGCGTGTACGTCACCACCGACGGCGGGCGGAACTGGTCGGTGCTGGGAAAGGGCCTGCCGACGGTCTACGCGCACGACCTCGCGATCCACAAGGACGGGTTCCTGATCGTGGCCACCCACGGCCGCGGCCTGTGGGGCATCGACCTCCGCGTGCGAGGGCGCTGAGGGGAGTTGCACGCAAAGAACGCAAAGAGCGCTATGGGTTTCACGCCTCTGGTTGAAATTCCTCTCGCGACCTTTCCGTGACGCCTCGAACCGCCCACGCGCGGGCGTCGAGCACGATCTTTCCGTCGGATTCGGGACTCAGCCGCGCCTCGATCTCCCGCGCCAGATCTGCCCGACGCCCGGCCGAGAGCGAGGCGACGTACGACGGGGCGGGCCCGGTGCAGGCAAGGAACGGATGCCAGTAGTCTTGGAAGTTCCTGAACTCCGTTTGGATCTCCAGGGGCGCGCAATGCACGTCGGCGAGACCGCCGCCCCGAAACAGATTCACAAGCACATCGGGGCGGCAGATGGGGAATCGGGCGCCCTCGTCCAGCACCGCGGCGGACGGGGCCTGGGCGGCGGCGGCATCCCAGAAGTGACGGAGAAACAGCATGCCCTCGCCGTAGTCCCATACGCACGCGGAAACGGTGGCACCGGGCGCCGCCACAGAGGCCATCCGCCGAACGGCGTCGCCTGAGTCCGGCATGAAGTTCATCGCAAGGAGGGAGGCGACGCAGCCGAATCCGTCGGGATGGATCGGCAGGTCGTCTACTCCGGCGGTTATGAAGGAGAGCCGGGAATCGCGGGTGCTTTCCTGCGCGTGGTGGACAAAGGGGCCCGAGGGGTCGCAGCCCACGACCGAGGCTGGAGCGGCGAGGTCGGCGACTGCCTCGGCAAGGGCTCCCGTTCCGCAGCCGACGTCGAGCCAGTCCAGACCCGCCGGCATTCCCAGCCAGGAGACGTACTCCCGCGCGAGACGTCGGCTCCAACGGCCCATGAAGTTCTCGTAACTTTGCCCGGCTGCCCACGAATCGTCAACGGCCATCTCGTTCAACTCCCGGTGCGTAGCTCGACATACGCGCATTGTAGCGAGAGGTCGCCTCTGCTCGGCACCCCCAAG
>JAMLGR010000027.1 GCA_023957775.1 Fimbriimonadaceae bacterium
GGCTACGGGATTGAAGAGGCTCATGGAGGGTGGCAGGCCACCGACGAACCGCCCCCGCTGGGCTTGCCATCAGACGCGCGTGCCCTCGGCTGGCGTACGATCCTCGGGGAATACCCCTACCACACGTTCGACCCCTCCCGCCCATGCTACGAGTACTACGACCCCACGCGAATCCGCACCCTGCACCGGCGCTTTGCTGACATTCACTCGCCGGACGACGCGGTCACGTTTGCCAATCAGTTCGGACTCCTGGGCACCTACCTGTATCGCGTGTCGGGTGAGGACCTCATGAACGACTGGTATGGCGAACCCCTTGAGTATTGGCTCCTTGAGGCGCAGATCATGAGAGACTTGCTCCTGATCAACGATACGTGCCGCACGGGCTCCGACGACGACAAGGTCAACCTTGGCGCAGCGTTAGCCCGCCTGGAGAATGCCCGCCGCCACTGCCTGCTCTTCACCCACCTCGACACGGGCACCCATCGTCGCCAGCCGGTTCCTCAGCGGGCAATGGCCACCGCAATCGCCATGACGAACCGCATCCTCATGGAACTGACGACCGTGTTTACCACCCTCATCCCGGGCAAGCAGTTCTCGGTTCAGCCGCTTACTCTCCATGGGGCCATCTACCTACAGTTCGCCCAAGAAGCTATTGGCGAGACTCGGCCGCCTCAGAAGTGCCCTGCGTGCGGCCGTTGGTTTACCGCCAATCATGGTCGCCGGAAATACTGCGACGACAAGTGCCGCCAGCGAGCATTTCGAAATCCAACTCGACATCGGAAGACTCCGGCCCAACACGCGGCCACCGAGCACCCAACTCGAACCTGAAAGGTGTACGCGAAGGTGTACATGGGATAAACGAGAGACCCCTCAGGCACCAAAGTGAGATATTCCAGGTTCAAAATCTGGAGCCCTCGACGAGAATCGAACCCGTGACCTCTTCTTTACCAAAGAAGTGCTCTACCTCTGAGCTACGAGGGCGTGTGGAGCTGGTGGGGAGTGTAGGATTCGAACCTACGAAGGCATTCGCCGACAGATTTACAGTCTGTTCCCATTGGCCACTCGGGCAACTCCCCAATCGCAACGCTAGTTTATACCTCGGCGGACCGCTCCGTTCCCATCACGGTGGATGCCTTCCCCCGGTTCACGCCCGTCCAGCGGGCGTGAACCGGGGATAAACCAACCACCAACCACAAACCACAAACCACAAACCACCCGTCCCGGGTATCATCGCCGAACATTTCTTGATTGTCCGAGACCAGTCCCGATGAAACGAACCTACCAACCCAACAACCGGAAGCGCAGCAAGACCCACGGCTTCCGCGTCCGCATGCGCACCACCGACGGCCAGAACGTGATCAAGCGGCGCCGTCTCAAGGGTCGGGCGCGACTGACGCATTAGAGAAGGCCTCACCAAAAGCAGATTCGACGTCGTGTTCCGTGAAGGCAAGCGCGTCGGGGGAGCCAATTGCCGCCTGATGGCCCTCCCCGGCGAAGGAAGATGCGGGATCGCAACGTCCAAAAAAATCGGCTCGAAGCCGCTTCGCAACCGTGCCAAACGACGGTTTCGCGAGAGCCTTCGGCGCAACGACCCACACGTGAACGGCAACCTCGACTACGTGTTGATCGTAACTCCGCAAGGCGCGGGGGCCGCGTTCGAAGCGATCGTCGGCGAGCTGCGAACGATGTTGGAAGCCATGGACCGGAGATGGGCAGGCGAATAGGAGTGTTGTTGATCCGAGCATATCAAAAGAGCACGCGATGGATGCCGCCGACCTGTCGGTACACCCCGAGCTGCTCGAACTACGCACTGGAATCCATCGAGCGCTACGGCCTCCTCAAAGGCGCGTGGCTCGGACTCAAACGCATCTGCCGCTGCCACCCGTTCCGGCCCGGAGGCCACGACCCCGTCCCCTAGTCTTCAAATCGAAACCATGAGCCAACCGCAACCGCCCAAGGGCAACTTCCTCACCACATTGCTGATGATGATGGTGCTGTTTCTGGGCTACAACCTGTTCTTCAACAACCAGAACAAGGCGCCCGATCCCCGCACCCCGCAGCAGATCCTCGGCGAGATGCGCACCCTGGACAAGCAGATCAAGGACCAGAGCATCGTCTCGCTCGCCGGCGTGCTTCACCGCAAAGTCGACGCGGACGTCGAGGCCAAGAAACTCACCAAGGAGCAGGGGAACAAACTCGTCGCCGAGGGCACCGTCCTCGTCGCGCACACGCAGTTCAAAGCCGCGATGCAGCGCAAGGACTTCAACCGCATGAACCAGGCGTTCATGACGTTCCAGAGCCAGCAGCACCAGCTTGAGGAGAACGGGCTGTGGACCACCTCGTTCCAAGTCCCGCCGCACAAGGATTTCCCGCGCACCGAAGTCTCCCCCAAAGCCCTGCTCGACGACATCAACGTCAACATGACCCACCTCGGGCGCACGACCCTCGTGTGGGGGCTCGTGCCGGGGTTCCAACTCATCGACTTCCTGGTGAACCTCACCGGCGCCCAGCCCGGCTTCAGCTACGCGTTCGCCGCGTTGCTGCTCGCCTTGGTCGTCCGCGCGATCATCTGGCCCATGGCGCAGAAGCAGTACATGTGGTCGCGCCAGATGTCCCAGCTCCAGCCGCTCACGGCCGAGCTGAAGAAGAAGTACACGAACCCGCAGGAGCTCAACGTCAAGGTGATGGAGCTGTACAAGGAGTACGGCATCAACCCCATGGCCGGCTGCCTCCCCGCGCTGCTGCAGATGCCCCTCTTCCTGCTCGTGTACCAGTGCATGCTGCACTACCGCTACGAATTCCAGAAGGGCACGTTCCTCTGGATCCAGCCCGACTCGGGCCTCGGCTCGTTCTTCGCCCACAATTTGGGCGAGAAGGACAACCTGCTGATCATCGTGTACGGCATCTCGATGCTCTCCACCACGCTGCTCACGCCGGTCTCGGACCCCTCCAACGTGAAGCAGCAGCGGATGATCGGCGTGGCGATGTCCGTGATGTTCACCGTGTTCATGTTCACGGGGGTCTTCCCCGTACCGGCGGCATTCGTGCTTTACTGGATAGGCACGAACGTGCTCGCCACCGCGCAAAGCCTGCGCGCCTACCGTCTTCCGCTTCCCGCACTGGTCAAGGTCAACGCTCCGGGAGGGGGCGTCTACCCGACCCAGGCGACGAACGGATCAATGAATGGGTCCACCGGGAAAACCGGCACGCCCCGCATGCACAAACCCAAGAAGAAAAAGAAGTGATGGCCAACAACACCGTCGAAACCACCGCCGCCTCGCTCGCCGAGGCCCGCAAGATCGCCGCCGAACAACTGGGCGTCGCCGAGGACACGCTGCAAGTGACCGTCCTCGACGAGTCCAAAGGCCTGTTTGGGCGCGGCCAAGTACGCATCCGCGCCGAAGCCGCCGCCGTGAAGGAGGCCGCCACCGCCGTGGTGGACGCCGAGCCGCCCGCGGAAGCCGAGAAGCCCAAAGCGCGCCGCACGCGCACCAAGAAGGTGGAAGAGCCCGTCGAAGAGGCCGCCGCCGAGCCCGAACCCGCGGCCGAAAAGCCCGCGCGCAAGGCGCGCGCGCCGCGCGCCGAGGCCAAGAGCGAGGCCGACAAGCCCGCGGACGAGCAGGACCGCGCCGAAGCCGTGGCCACCGCCAAAGACGGCAAGGCCATGCTCGCCCTGGTCGAAGAGATGCTCGCCTCGGCGGACCTCGAGATCACGGCCAAGGTCGCCGGACTCCAGGGCCGCTACGTGAACATCGAACTGGACGGCCGCGACGTCGGCCACCTCATCGGCAAGCACGGCGAGGTGCTCAACGCCTCGCAGTATCTCGCCAACATCATCGCCTCGCGCAAGTTCGACAACGGCGTCCGCATCGTGCTCGACGGCGCCAACTACCGGACCAAGCGCGAAGAGGCGCTGACCGGACTCGCCACCAAGATCGCCGAACAGGTGCTCGCGCGCGGCGAGGAAGCGGTCCTCGACGCGTTGCCCGCCTTCGAGCGGCGCATCGTGCACAAGGCCCTCTCCGAAATCGAAGGCATCACCACCTACAGCGAAGGTGAGGAGCCCAATCGCCGTGTGGTGATCGCCCCGGCCGAGTAAGGTGCCGGGAATCGGGAATCGGGAATCGGGAATCACTCAACCACCGACGCCATGTCCGCACTGAAGCCGCGCGCCCTGCAACCGGGGGATACGATTCGAATCGTGTCCCCCGCCTCGCCCCTCGCCGCGGAGAAACTCGCGAACGCCACGCGCCTCCTCGAAGACGCCGGGTACCGCGTCGACCTCGCTCCCCACACCCTGGACCGGGACGACTACCTCGCGGGAAGCGACGAGGACCGCGCGCGAGACCTCCAGGACGCGTTCGACGACCCCCAGGTCCATGGGGTCTACTGTTCGCGCGGTGGGTACGGTTGCGCGCGCATCCTTCCCCTGCTCGATCTCGACCGCATCGCCCGGTCCGGCAAACTCTTCGCGGGCTTCAGCGACATCACGACGCTCCACCTCGCCCTGAACCGGCGCGGGATGCCGACGCTGCACGCACCGATGGCCCTCACCCTGAGCACAGTGCGCGAACCCTGGGTGCACGCATCGTTCCTCGCGGGCTGGCGCGGCGAGAACACGGTTCACCCCGATGCGCCCCGTTCGTCCTCCGTCGTGGGCGGCGTCGGCGAGGGCATCGTGGTCGGCGGGTGCCTTTGCCTGCTCACCGACAGCTTGGGAACCCCGGAGGCGCTCGATGCCGAAGGAAAGATCGTGGTGATCGAGGACGTCGATGAGAACCCGCACCGCGTCGATGCGATGCTGACCCACCTGCGGGCCAGCGGCACGCTGGACCGGTGCGCGGGGATCGTGGTGGGGGAGATGACCCGCACCGACGATCGCCGCGACGAGGGAATCGGCGGCAAGCCGTGGCGCGAGATCGTGCGCGACCGGTTGGCGCCGCTGGGCATTCCGCTGGTGATCGACTTTCCCTTCGGCCACGTGCCGCAGATGATGACGCTGCCGCTCGGCGTCCGGGCCCGGCTCGACGCCGATGCCGGCACCTTGGAGTACCTGGAGTCGCCATGCGCCTGAAGACACTGCTGCTCGTGGCGCTGGCCGCCGCGGCGGCGCACGCGCAGGTGTGGGAGAAACCGCTCGCCCCCGGGCTCGTGTACCGCATGGAAGTCGACGCCTCGCTCCCGCGCATCGTGCACGCGCTGCGCTTCAGCATCGCCACGCCGGCCGTGAAAGCCTCGAGCGAGGTGGGCGAACTGCAGGTCTACTCCGAGTCGGAGTTCAAGGGACGCGAAACCATCGGCGATCTCGTGCGCCGTTCGGGCGCGCTGGCGGGGATCAACGCGGACTTCTTCCCCCCTTCGGGCGACCCGCTGGGCCTGATGGTTCGCAACGGCGAGCTGCTGAGCCTTCCACACCCCGAACGCACCGTGTTCGCTTGGGGTCCCACGGGCGCCACGTTTGGACGCGCGACCAGTTCGATGGAGTTGGATCCGGACAACGGCCCGCCCATCCCCATCGATGGGTTCAACCAGGAGTGCGGGCTCAACGACATCTGCCTGTTCAGCGAGTCTGCGGGCTTTGCCGTCACGAAGGACCCGTCGGTCGAACTCGTGCTCGATCTCAAGCGCGGCACGCTGACCCCCTCGGGGGAGGCGACCGGGACGGTTCGGTCGAAGCATGCGGGCGGCACGGCGGCGGTGTCGCCGGGCACGATGGTGCTCGCGGCGACGGGACCGAAGATGGCGCTGCTCCAGACCCTGGAGCCCGGCGCACGCGTGACGCTCAAGTGGCGGGTCGAGGGGTTCGACTGGACCAAGTACCCGAACGCCGTCGGCGGCGGTCCGGTGCTGATCCGCGACGGGAAGACGACGATCGAGAACGAGGTGGAGGGGTTCACGAAGGCGTTCACCAACAACCGGCACCCCCGATCGGCGGTGGGGCGCACGCCGGAAGGCGATCTGTGGTTCGTGGCGATCGACGGCCGGCAGTCGATGAGCGTCGGTGCGACGCTGCCGGAGCTGGCGTCGATCCTCAAGGGCCTCGGATGCGTGGACGCGGTGAACCTCGACGGCGGAGGGAGCTCGACGATGCACGTGCTGGGCGTCACGCTCAACCGACCGAGCGACGGCCGGGAGCGGGCGGTCGCCAACGGCGTTCTCTTCTTCGGCCAACCCCCGCTGGCCGACACGCGTCAACTCCGTTTGGCCGCCCCGGTGGGGCTTGCGCCGCAAGAGACGGCGGTGCTCAAAGTGTTCGGCGCCGACGGGGAGCCGATCCCGAACGTGGACGTGCTCTGGGGCGCCCAGGGCGCGGGCTGGATCGACCAAGGCGGCCTCCTGCGCGCCACCGCGGAGGGGACCGTGGAGGTCACCGTCGCCGCCCGAGGTCAGTTGCTGACGGCGAAGATCCCGGTCAAGGCCAAGTAACTAACCCCTGGGAGTGCGCGAGCTTGCTCGTCGCCCCCGCTTGGGAGTGCGCGAGCTTGCTCGTC